>JBDSFC010000204.1:0-21175 GCA_039919745.1 Bacteroidia bacterium
ATTCAGTTCAAATAATTGGTCGGTAAGTACGTATACAGGTACGCTTTCTTATAATAGTTTAGGCAATCCAACGGCGTATGTTATTTCACCTTCAGATGCTATTAACTATGTTTATGACAGCAATAATAAACTAAAATATGAAATATCTACTTCAGGTAGTATATCAGATACTTCTACGTATACATACATTGGAGCTAATTATCTTAAAACAAGGTTTGGCTCTTCCGGGGATAAGATCGTAGAGTACTATTCAATGAATTTAGATTCGAGTATTACTTCTAACACCAGTAACGTAATAGTTTTTAGATACTGGTGGACATATAATCAAAATTTAGATTTGGGTTGGGCCTACATTAAGCAATATTTACCGGCCTTTGATATAGATAAAAATGAGTTGGTAAGTGATTTAAATAGTGCGGGTAATTTTACCAGTTACAGTTATGTTTACGACTCACAGAATTATCCAATAGTAAAACAATCTATTACATCAGCGCATAATCGCCAAACGTTTTATACTTATTATTAGAAAACAAAAACGATCTAAGCCTTTGCGGCTTTTTTGCGAAGGGTTTGAAAATAAAAAAGGCCTACAAAAACAAAGCCAAAGCTAAAAGGAATTGTGGCAAAATATTTATACTCGTTATCATTAAAAAACTCCATCATCATCCAAAAACTATTGGCCATTATCCAGAATAAAATAGCGGTATTTATGTAAACATCTATCATACGCCAGGTTTTATATATTAGATAAGCCGCTAAAAACAATGTAGGAACCATCATAATAGCGCCCAGCCATTTTAATTCAAGCATCCAACAGGTGTCTTTTATCAACCAAAAAACAATGTGCATGCTTTCGTATTTGCGTATTTTATCTAATAGCTCCATAAAAAATTTGACCCAAAATTAAACTTTTAGTTTATTTTTACATCTAATAATAAATTATTTGTGGCCCAGGTTGATGATAAAGTGATTTTAGAGCTTTTTAAAGACGAAAAAACCCGTAATACGGCTTTAAGTCATTTGATTGCCAAATACCAGCAGCGCCTTTATTGGCATATCCGTAAAATAGTTATAGACCATGATGACAGCGACGATGTGCTACAAAATACCTACATCAAGATCTGGAAAGGACTTGAGAACTTTAAGGAAGAAAGTCAACTATATACCTGGATGTACCGTATAGCCACTAATGAGGCTTTAACCCATCTAAAACAAAAGCAAAGAAAGAATACGTCTTCTATCCATCCGATTGAATACCAGCTAAGTAAAAGCCTTGAAAGTGATGTTTATTTTGAAGGGGATGCTATACAGTTAAAGCTGCAACAGGCCATTTTAACACTTCCTGAGAAGCAAAGGATCGTTTTTAACATGCGTTATTACGATGAAACTCCTTATGAAGAGATGTCGGAGATACTGGAAACCTCAGTGGGAGCGCTAAAAGCCAGTTATCATATAGCGGCAAAGAAAGTAGAAGAATTTTTAACAAGCAGTTAAACTTTAGGTAAGATAGATAGTCTATAGATTGTATAATGTTTGAGAATAACGAAAATAATGATTTAAACAAAGATCCGAATAGTTTTGGACTGCCTAGAGGGTATTTTCAAAATTCGGCTAATTCTATCACCAATAAAATTGAATGGATAGAAGAGCATAAGATCTATTCGAATTTAAGTAGCTTAAAAAAAGAAAGTGGTTTTGTTATTCCTGAAAAATATTTTAGTGAAACTGAAAATAAATTAGAGCTGATAGATTATCCAACATTATTGGCGATAAATAAAATAAACGGATTTAAAACACCGGTTAATTATTTTGAAGAGTTGGCAACCATTCATCAGTTTAATTTACTAAGTGATAATGAGAACGAATCATACGGCTTCGAAAAATTAAATGCTGTCTCGAAACAAAATAATTTTAAAGTAGATGGAAATTATTTTGCGAATGTAGAAGAAAAAATAACTGTTGCGTTATTAGCTGAGAAAAAAGAAGCTAAGGTTGTTAAATTATTTTCGGAAAAAATTTGGTATGCTGCAGCTGCTGTATTAACAATTACTTTAGGGTTATGGGTATACAGTGAATATTTTAAAGTAGCAGAAATAAAAGATTGCGGCACTTTAGCCTGTGTAGATAAATTTGACCTTGTTAAAGCAAAAAATCTTGAGAGTTTGGATAACGACCAGTTGTATGAATTGGTAGATACTAAAAAACTGGAAGAAAAATTAGAGAACAAAACAAAAGAGAAAACCGAAATTAAAAAAGATACCAGTAATAAAAAAGACACTGATACAAGTTTAAAAAACGTATCAACTGAAGATCTTTTGGATGAAATTTAATGAAACACATTGCTAAAATAATTATTTTGACCTGTCTTTTCTTTTGGAGCGGCTATTCGTTTGCCCAAACGCCAAAAGATAAGGTAGAAGCTTTGCGTGTTTCTTTTATTTCACAAAGACTGGAACTTACAAATTCTGAATCTGAAAAATTCTGGCCGGTTTATAATGAGTACAATGATAAGATCAAGGCCATTAAAAAGAATTTAAGGCAAAGCTACAAAAAAGGCGTTGATAATTTAAGTAATAAAGAGGCCGAAGAACTTTATCAATTAGATATAAAATCCAAACAAGCAGAAACCGAAGTTCACACGCAATATGCTCAAAAAATAAAAGATATTATTGGTGTTAAAAAATTCGTAAAATTGCGTGTAGCAGAAGAAGAATTTAAGCTCGAAATAATAAAAAACATTAAAGATAAAAGCGATTAGTTGAAAACTAAAGGTGATATAGCTAAGGTGCTGATTTTTATTGGCACCATTTTTTTATTTAACCCACAAATAAAAGCACAGGCTAAATTAGATAGCTTAAAAATAAAACTGCCCAAACATTATTTTAAAACTGTTATTAATGTGGATGGTTACCGTAAAGCCAGCCAGGCATTTGCTGATACGAATGATTTTTTGGCAAAACGTTTAAAGACTTATGGATTAAACCAATTCTCATTATCTTTTTATACACCTATCATAACCGATACGGAAGTAGATACGGTTAAACACATTACTAAAAACACACATATTTTAATAACCGGTAATTATATGCGCCTGCAACCGGTATTTAATAACATTAAACAACACGATCTGGTAAAAATGGGTGTGGGTATGCGTTTTATTTTTAATACCGGTAAAAAAGCAGTTTGGTTCTTTGATGTTTCTCCATTTGTAACAAGAGATGTTACTTACCCTTCTGAAGCTTATTTTAGAATGGCAAGCACTATTGTTTATAGTTATAATGTAAGCGAGAAATTTAACTGGCGCGTGGGGGCTACTAAATCATTTATGTGGGGTAATAAAAATTACTGGCCGTTCTTAGGTATACGAATTGGCAGGTTAGATAAAACAAATTTAAGTATACAGTTTCCGCGTAGCATAAATTTAAATGTACCTATTGGGCCAAAATGGACTTTAAGTGCTTATACAAAACCACAAGGTGGCATGTATAATTTCTCTAACCACGATTCGCTTTATTATATTGGTAACGATGCTACATTTAGTTATACACGTTATGAGTTAAATACAGGTTTTAGAGCGGATCTAAGAATGAACGATAAGTTTAATTTTTATTTTGCTTTTGGTACCAGTTCAAAAAATAATATTACGTTTTATTCAGAAAAAGCAAATAAGGATAAACCAAAATTACCGCCATATAAAACGTATTTCTTCTCGCAAAATTTAGGGCCAACCTTATTCATAAATTGTGGTATGACATTTAAATTCGGTAAAACGCGAACATTCTATAAAGACAGGAACATGTATGATGTAATGGATCTAAATAATACTATTGATGTTGGCGATAATAACAATGGTATTGGTAATCCACAAATTCCAATTACCCCTAAGTCTAAAAAAGATGTTAATCTTAACTCCATTCAGGATCTTATCGATTACAACGATTTTTAAATCAGGTATTAACTGCCACAGATTCCACAGATAACGCAAAGTAATTTTATTTCAACTCTTATTTTTAATAAAAATCAGCGTTAATCAGAGAAATCTGTGGCTAAAACATAAAACAATGTCTAATAAGGTTTATCTTTGTTTTAATGCAGAAGCAAGTATTCCTTATTGTGTTTTCTCTTTTTATTCTCACAAAAGTTTCTTTTGCGCAAAACGATTCTGTAAGTGCAACAAATTATAAAGCACGTAAAATTATCCTGGCTTCTTCTTCTGCCGCATTAACTACTGGTTCTCTTTTTTATTTGAACCAGGCCTGGTACCAACAATACAATACCGGTAAGTTTCATTTTTTTAATGATAACAACGAGTGGCTACAAATGGATAAAGTTGGCCATGCATTTACCAATTATCAAACGTCACGTTTAATGATGGGTGCTTTTAATTGGGCTGGTTTTAAAAGAAAACAGCAATTATTTATTGGCGGCACAATTGGCTTTGCTTATATGACCGCTATTGAATGCATGGATGGTTTTAGTAATGGTTGGGGTTTTTCATATGGTGATGAAATTGCCAACGCGCTTGGTACTTCATTAGCGATTAGTCAACAGGCATTTTGGAATGAACAACGTATTCAAATAAAATTTTCGTACTCGCAAAGTGGCCTTGCAAAATACAACCCCGATCTTTTAGGCAAAAGTTTTAGTACGCAAATATTAAAAGATTATAATGCGCAAACACTTTGGTTAAGCGTTAATCCAAGTATGTTTATCAAGAAAGAAAATAAATTTCCTAAATGGTTAAACGTTGCTTTTGGTTATGGTGCTTATGGCATGCTTGGCGGCACTCAAAATGATTTTGTTGTGCAGGATGAAGATGGTTATGTTTTAAAATTTGAAAGAGAAAGGCGTTTTTATTTTAGTCTTGATGTTGATCTTACTAGAATAAAAACCAAATCAAAAGCACTTAAAAAAATATTCTCTGTAATTAATATTGTTAAGTTTCCTGCACCGGCTATTCAATTCAATAAAAACGGCCTTCGTTTCTATTATCTTTATTATTAACCGTTTGGCATTTTCTGTTGAAAACTATTTATTTGGTTTCGTGTTAAATTAATGTATTTTTAATCTATGCCAATTAACGAAAAAGAAGAAACCGAAAAACTTTACTATTCAATTAGTGAAGTTTCGGATCTATTTGATTTAAACGCAAGTACTATACGTTTTTGGGAGAAAGAATTTGAAATGTTAAGCCCTGCCAAGAATAAAAAAGGGAACCGTTTATTTACAAAAAAAGATATTGAATATTTATCTCAAATAGTTGAGCTAGTAAAACAAAAAGGATTTACTATCCAGGGAGCTAAAGAACAATTAAAAAATAGGCCGGCAGTAAAAAAAGGCAGCAATAATGACGAAGTTATTGCCAAATTAAAAGAAATTAAAGCGAAATTGATTGATCTGGGCAAAAGCCAGGACTAACAAATTCGAGTCATAATAACCAGTTTAACCCTTAATAACCAGGCGCCTCTTCAGTTTGTGAAGGGGCGTTTTTTTGTTCTCGACTTCGCTCGAACTGACAAAAGAAATACTTACTTTTGGCTTCGCTATGAAAAATATTATGTTTTTATGTTTAGGCTTTGTTTTTCTTTTTGGATGTAGTTCACCTGAAGCTTCCAAAGAACAAACGGTTATAAAAAAAGATTCTGTTAAAGCAGAGATCCCAAGAGATACAGTACAAGCTGTTGTAACATCAACGTTTAATACCGATAATCAATTCAACAATATCACAGCAGTTCTTTCAGGATATAAAGGAAAAGCAAACAATTTAAATTATTTGTTTGATACGGTAATCTGGGATAATCATTCAAAATTTATTGATAGCAGTTGGAGTCGTTTAGAACGAAAACGTTTAAAGGCAATGAAAGATTGGGGCAGAGAAGAATTTAAAGATGCTTCTGCAAAAACGAATGTTGTGTTTTATCCTTTTAGCGGACCGGATTATTTAACGGCCAATGCTTTTTTTCCAAACGCGGATAAATACATTATGCTTGGTTTAGAACCGGTTGGTAAATTACCTGAGTTGGATAAATTTAAAAAAGGAGAGCCGTCAGAATATTCAAACGATTTTAAGAAATCTTTAGGTGATATTTTTGACAAGAGTTATTTTATTACCCGCAAAATGCAAAGTGATTTCCAGGCACAAAAAGTAAACGGTTTATTGCCTCTTCTTACTTTCTTTATTAAACGCAGTGGAAACGAAATTTTAGATATTAAATATATTGTACGTTACGAGCAGGATAGTATTGCAGAAGTTGCTTACGATTTTAAAAGTGCAGATAAAAAACCTTTTGGTGTGCGTGTGGATTTTTTGCAGGAAGGCAAACAAAAATCGGTTTACTACTTTAAGTATGATGTAAGTAATAAGAATTTTAATGACACAACTGTTTTTCGTAAATATATTGATGAGAGTACAAAAGGAGCTATTACTTATATTAAAAGTGCATCGTATTTATTACACGCCGGTTTTATGAGCAATATGCGCACACTGATCTTAAATAATTCAAGCAGTGTGATCCAGGATGATACCGGGATTCCATACAAATTCTTTGAAGAAGGTGGTAAGTTCGAAACAAAATTATACGGACAATATACACGCCCGGTTGAAGATTTTCCTTACTTAAGTTTACAAAAACCTTTACAGGAAGCTTTTCATAAAGATAGTTTGAATGTAAAAAAATTACCTTTTCATTTAGGTTACCATTGGGGAAGCAAAAAAGATGTGATCATCTACGCGACAAAAAAATAAATCTTAACTCTACGAATAAATACGAATATACGAATCTGTATGCCTATACATTACTAATATATACGAATTGGGATTAGGCGGTTAGATTCGTATATTCGTACTGATTCGTATTCGTAGTATAACAGATAAGAAGCTATAATATATGTTTACAATAGACACTCACACTCACATCATCCCAAAAAACATTCCCGATTTTAATAAAAAATTTGGCTATGGTGATTTTATTATGTTAGATCATCACACACAAGGTAAGGCCTGGATGATGCAGGGCAATAAACGCTTTAGAGAGATCAATGAAAATTGTTGGGATGCAGAAACGCGTTTGCATGAGATGGATTATCATAAAGCAGATATGCAAGTTATTTGTACCATTCCTGTTATGTTTAGTTATTGGGCAAAAGCAAATGATTGTTTGGAAGTGAGTAAATTTTTAAATGATGATATTGCTACAACCGTAAATACATATCCTGATAAATTTATTGGCCTGGCAACAATTCCAATGCAGGATACAAAATTAGCAGTACAGGAATTAGAGCGCGCTATGAAAAATGGTTTTAAGGGCGTACAAATAGGAAGTAATATTAATGATCTTAATTTACATGAACCGCAGTTTGATGAATTCTTTGCTGCTTGTGAAAATTTAAACGCTGCAATTTTAGTTCACCCATGGCAAATGATGGGGCAGGAACATATGACAAAATATTGGTTACCATGGTTGGTTGGTATGCCGGCCGAAATTAGCCGCGCTATATGCAGTATGATCTTTGGTGGCATTTTTGAAAAATATAAAAAATTAAAAGTGTGTTTTGCACATGGTGGTGGATCTTTTCTTCCAACAATAAGCAGGATAGAACATGGTTGGGATTGCCGCCCTGACCTTGTTGCAATAGATAACCCAATTAACCCGAAAGAATATTTAGGTAAATTTTGGGTAGATAGTCATGTATGCGATCATAAAATGTTGCAATATGTAATTGACCTTGTTGGTGCCGATAAAGTTATGCAGGGTAGCGATTATCCTTTTCCTTTAGGTGAAGCTGTGCCTGGTGAATTAGTGCGTACAGCATCTTTATCGGATAAAGAAAAAGAAATTATTATGGGATCAAGTGCTAAGAGTTGGTTGGGGATCTAGATCTTAAATGCTTTTTATTTCTCACATATTATGGGTAGCCAGGAACCGTAACGATAAGATAATCGGCCTTCAAAATATTTTGCTCCTGCGCAGATATAAATAAGTTTTTTCTTATCATTATCCAGTGTTATTACATAACAAAAGTGTTGTCCCCATTGTTCAATGGATTTTTTGTCATCTTTGTCAAGATCTACAGTGTAATATTTCATCCTGTTTAAATATGGCAACCAATTGGCAGAAGCTTCAGCAAAATTCTGTTTTAGATCTCTTACACGAAAGTTAACAATATGCGGTTCGTTTACATATAAACATGAAATCGAATCTGGGCATTCCCAAAGGTTTACAAAACCGATCGTATCATTATTCTTAATAGCCGTTATTGTTTTGTTGTAAAGATCCTGAAACTCTGATTTTTTAAATTTTTGACCGGCACAGAAAAAAGAAATTATTAAAAGGAAAATTATTAAGACTTGCTTCATCTCAATTATAATGAAAAATTTATATTTTGGTTACCAAAGCAAAGTTACCTTCGATCTTAAAGTGCCAATCTTTTTCGAAAATTTTAGGAAGGAAACGACGATATAACACCATACGGCCATTCTCAGCTGCATCGTCTTCGTTATCGCGCCCAACCGCATTAAATTCGTATACGTTTACTTTAGGATGTTCTTTCATGTAATTCTTTACGATCTCAACAATGGTATTCATTACCTGGTAAACTTCACCTTTATTGGTAGCTACATATTCTTCGCCTTCAAATTCATCATTTACAACACCAAATACAATGTTAGAATGCAAAATATTATCCTGCAGGCGTCCAAACCTTACTTCATATCTAAGTGCGCTCTTGGTATTAAAATAATACACACCGGCACTCGGAATGTTCGGGTACTCAATAGGAAGGGTATTTTTATAAACTTCGGCCAATTTTTTTATGCTAACTCAGCTACTTTTTTTTTAAATCTGTCAGCCAGAACTAATTCTTTCGATTCGCCGCTGTAATCGTAAAAGCCTTTTCCTGATTTTACACCAAGGTTACCGGCCATTACCATATTTACCAATAAAGGACAAGGCGCATATTTTGGATTACCGAAACCATCCTGTAACACACGCAAAATATTTAAGCACACATCAAGTCCAATAAAATCTGCTAATTGTAATGGACCCATTGGATGTGCCATTCCTAATTTCATAACAGTATCAATTTCTTCAACACCAGCAACACCTTCATTTAAAGTGATGATAGCTTCGTTGATCATTGGCATTAAAATTTTGTTAGCTACAAAGCCAGGAAAATCGTTAACCTCTACCGGAACTTTATTTAATTTCTTAGAAGTCTCCATGATCAGGTCAGTTACTTCATCAGAAGTACTGTAACCACGAATAATTTCAACCAGTTTCATAATTGGCACCGGGTTCATAAAGTGCATACCAATTACTTTATCAGCACGTTTAGTAGCTGCGGCAATTTGAGTAATAGAAATAGAAGAAGTGTTGCTTGCTAAAATAGTACCAGGTGAACAGATCTCATCTAATTGTTTAAAGATCTTTAATTTAATATCTAAATTCTCACTTGCAGCTTCAACAACCAGGTCAGCATTTTTTGCAGCGCTTGCAAGATCAGTATGCGTTGTAATATTTTTTAAAGTAGTGTTTTTTGCATCTTCTGTTATCGTTCCTTTTTGAACCTGGCGATCTAAGTTTTTAGTAATGGTAGCAATAGCTTTACTTAAAGCTGCTTCATTTATATCAACTAAATTTACAGTGTAATTACATTGGGCAAATGCGTGAGCAATTCCGTTTCCCATAGTGCCGCTTCCAATAACAGTTATATTTTTCATTGTATAAAATTATTTTTAAGTTTTAAAATCAGATGATTAAATCTAGTTTAGAATTTTGGTATAACCAAAGAAAATTGTAAACATTTGCTTTTATAAATAAAAACCTCAAACTTATGATTTGAGGTTTTTAAGATTTTATAAACTTAGTTGCTAATGCTTATCTTTTTTTCCAGCTCTTCGATATAAGCTTTAAAACGCTTATCTGTATCCATTAAATTGTTTACAGTACGGCAAGCATGTAAAACAGTTGCGTGGTCTTTTCCGCCGCAATGCATGCCAATAGTAGCCAGAGAAGATTTCGTCATACTTTTTGCAAAATACATTGCAATTTGACGAGCCTGAACCACTTCACGTTTACGTGTTTTTGATTTCATCGTATCAATGGCAAGGTCAAAATAATCGCAAACCACTTTTTGGATATAATCAATAGAAACTTCGCGTGCAGTACTTTTTACAAATTTGTCGATCATTGTTTTGGCTAATTCCAAAGTGATCGTTTTTTTGTTTAAGCTGGATTGAGCTAATAATGAGATCAAAGCACCTTCCAATTCACGAACGTTTGAAGTAATGCTGTAAGCTAAATATTCAATTACTTCTTTTGGAAGCTGAATTCCTTCGTTATAAACTTTTTTCTCAAGGATAGCAATACGAGTCTCTAAGCCCGGAGCTTGAAGATCTGCACTAAGTCCCCATTTAAAACGTGATAATAAACGTTGTTCAATTCCTTGGATATCAACCGGCGGACGATCAGACGTTAATACAATTTGTTTTCCTAATTGGTGAAGGTGATTGAAAATGTGAAAGAACACATCCTGTGTTTTTTCTTTACCTGCAAAATACTGAACATCATCAATGATCAACACATCTATCATTTGATAAAAGTGTACGAAATCATTTTGATTATTATTTTTAATCGACTCAATAAATTGAGTGATAAATTTTTCTGATTGAACGTATAATACTGTTTTGTTTGGAAAATTCTTTTTCACCTCAATACCAATAGCTTGCGCTAAGTGAGTTTTACCTAAACCAACTCCTCCATATAATAATAAAGGGTTAAAAGCATTTCCACCTGGTTTTTGTGCAACTGCAAATCCGGCACTACGTGCTAAACGGTTGCAATCTCCTTCTACTGAATTTTCAAAACTGTAGTTAGGATTTAATTGAGATTCTACTTGTACCTTTTTTAAACCCGGAATTACAAATGGATTTTTAATAGGATTAGAACCAATATCAATTGGCATTGATACTGATGGATTTTTTAGGTTAGTGCTAATGTTTGGTAATTTGAATGTAATAGGTGTTTCAGTTTTACCTGAAGCATTATCCATGATGATATTATATTCTAATCTTCCTTCAGCCCCTAATTCTTTTTTAATTACTTTTTTAATTAAAGTAATGTAATGCTCTTCGATCCATTCATAAAAAAACTGTGAGGGAACTTGAATGGTTAAAACGTTGTTGTTTAATTTTATTGGTTTAATTGGGTCAAACCATGTTTTAAAATTTTGAGGGCTCACGTTATCCTTTATTATTTCCAGGCATCCATTCCAAATCTGTTCTGCAGTTTTCTCCTTCATCATTTTCAATAAGTTTAAATATATGTTGTGTAAAAAGTAATTAACTAATTCGTGTTTGTAAATATAATGGGATTATTTGTCTTTGCAACAAAAAAACCAAAAAAAAAACTTAAGAAAATTTTCACCTAAAACTTGCAGGATTAGATTTTTTTTACATCCCCTCCTAAATCTTAAGATTTTTGTTGTTTTGTAAGGTTTTTTTGTTATATGAAGAGAAGAAAATCTCTATTTTGCCCAACCAGATACCTGCCCAGCCAACCTGGGTAATTTGCACATCTTTTGCATCGCTGTTTTTTACTACTGTAGGTACTTCTAAAAACGTATGTGTATGACCACCAATTATCAGATCTATGTTCTTGGTTTTTTCTGCTAAAACCACATCTGAAACTTTATTTGTATCGTATTTATAACCCAGGTGTGAAAGGCATATTACATAGTCGCACTTTTCGTCATTCTTTAAAATAGAAGCAATTCTGTTTGCATTTTCAATTGGGTCGTTATAAATAATTCCTTTGGTATATTTTATATCTACTAAATTTTCAAGATCAATTCCAACACCCAAAATTCCAATTTTTAAAGGGCCTTTTTTATATATTTTATAAGGGGTAATTTTTTTATTTTTTGAAAGTGCCGTGTTGTCAAAATTGTAATTACAGTTAATAAAATCAAAACCCGCATTAGGCATTTGTTTTACAATATTTTCACAACCAAGGTCAAAATCATGGTTGCCAAAAGTAACAGCATCGTATGCCATTAAGGTCATTAATTTATATTCTATTTCACCATGATAATAATTAAAATAGGGTGTGCCCTGGAAAATATCACCGGCATCCAAAAGTAAAACATGATTATTTTCCGCACGTATATTTTCAATGAAATTAGCACGTTTTGCAAAGCCTCCTTCACCACTATATTTTACATCATTTTCAGGAAAGGGTTCAATTCTGCTATGCTGATCATTTGTATATAGTATGGTTAATTTTGTAAAATCTTTTTCTTTAAGCAAAATATTTTCCGCATGGCTGTTTAGTCCGTAAACCGCTGCAGCCGCACCTAAGGTGAATTTTAAAAAATCACGCCTATTTTGAAATTTGAAGTCGCCCATCAATATACGGTGTAATTTGTTTTTTATTTTCGGTTAAATAAGTACAATAATTAATAATGGCATCTCTAATTTTTAAATTACTTTTTTCAATTGAAAGAGGTTCTTTTAAGAAAACAAAATTATCGCCGCCATTGGCAAGATAATCACTTGTTATAATTGTATAAATTTTTGTTTCATCTATAGAAGTCTTGTTAATTGTGCTTTCCAGGAGTTCGTTATTCTGAGCTTTTAATTGTAAGCCTAAAAAAGGATGGTTTTTTTCGAGGATGGTTGGAATGCCTTGTAATAATTTATCTCCCGAAATTTTCAACATTACCAATTCATTTTCAAATGGCATCAATTCAAAAATGGTCATTACCTTAATATTTCCTTTTGGTAAATTAATGCGTAAACCTCCACGGTTTATTAAAACAATATCTATGAGCGAATCTTTAAATACTTTTTTACTGGTATATTTTAAAGCATCACAAACAAAATTTCCAAGTGTGCATTCTTCACCATCTTTTGTTAATGCATCTGAACTGGTCGCAATTATTTTTTCGGTTTCGGCGTCAACTTTTACTTTATATTCTGCTATAGTGATCTTTGCATTTTCACCTTCCTGATTTTGTTTTAGAGAGTAATGCGTAAAGTCTTCTTTTTGTTTTAAATAATTTTTTGAGCAGGATACAAAAGTCAGAACCGATAAAAAAAGATATAAAAACTTTACTCTCATTAAAAAACTTATTTTTGTAAAAATAACATTTTAAAACAGCCAGGGTTTATTATATTTAATGCAAATAAAAATTTAACATTGCTGTTACATTACATCATAAAAATATTTTTAAAAGATGATAAAAGCGGAAACTAAAATACGGGTGCGTTATGGCGAAACTGACCAAATGGGTTATGTATATTATGGCGTTTATGCTCAATATTATGAGGTAGGCAGGGTAGAAGCTATGCGTAAACTTGGGTTTAGTTACCGCCAGGTTGAAGAAAGGGGTATACTTATGCCGGTAATAGATTTTTCTATTTCCTATAAGAAGCCGGCCTTTTATGATGATGAAATAACTGTTGTAACCTATATGAAAGAGCGTCCTAATGGCTTACGCCTTGTGTTTGATTACGAATGCTATAACGAGGCTAAGGAACTTCTTAATACGGGTAAAGTAACGCTGGTTTTATTGGATAAGGCCACTAATAAAATGTGTAAGATTCCGGATTGGTTCCAAAAAGGCTTTGACCCATTTTTTTGAGCGTTTTATAGCTAAAATTGCTTAATTTCGCCTATCTAAAAGCTAAGCATGATCTCGACTAAAAAAATTCAAATGGTTGACCTTAAAGGTCAATACGAAAAAATAAAAAGCGAAGTTGATAAAGGTATCCAGGAAGTTTTAAATACTACTGCATTTATTAATGGACCTGCTGTTAAAGAATTCCAGGCTGATCTTGAAAATTATCTTAAAGTTAAGCACGTAATACCTTGTGCGAACGGAACAGATGCCTTGCAAATTGCTATGATGGCCCTTGGTTTAAAACCCGGCGACGAAGTAATTACTGCAAGTTTTACATATGTTGCTACTGCTGAGGTTATTGGCTTATTGGGCTTAACGCCGGTTTTAGTAGACGTTTATCCTGAAACATTTGATATTGATATTGAAGCAATAGAAAAAAATATTACACCAAAAACAAAGGCCATTGTACCGGTACATTTATTTGGCCAGTGTGCCGATATGGAACGTTTAATGGCTCTTGCAAAAAAGCATAATTTATATGTAATAGAAGATGTGGCACAAGCAATTGGAGCTGATTATACTTTTTCTGACGGTAAAAAAGCAAAGGCCGGAACTATTGGAACTATTGGCTGTACGTCTTTTTTTCCAAGTAAAAATTTAGGTTGTTATGGTGATGGTGGAGCGATGTATACCAATGATGATGAACTTGCAAAAAAAATGAAAATGATCTCGCATCATGGTCAAAGCATACAATATGTGCATGATGTTGTAGGCGTTAATTCGCGGTTGGACACAATACAGGCGGCTGTGCTTAAAGTAAAATTAAAACACCTTGATGAATATGCTGCTGCAAGAAATGCGGTTGCAAATTATTATGATAAGGCTTTTGCCAATCATCCAAAATTAAAAGCACCCGTGCGTGTAAAAAACTCAACGCATGTATTTCATCAATACACTTTACAATTAAATGGTATTGACAGAACAAAATTGCGCGAACAATTAACAGAAAAAGGAATCCCTGCAATGATCTATTATCCAATTCCTTTACATTTTCAAAATGCATTTAAAAGCGATAGATTTAAAAAAGGTGATTTTCCTGTCACAGAAAAATTATGTGCCTCTGTACTTTCATTACCAATGCACACGGAGTTAGATGAAGAAACTTTAAAATACATTACCGACACGGTTTTGCAATTAGTTAATTAGACAATTAGTTGATTCGACAATTAAAAAATGGAACAAAGAGAAAATGCCATATTAAATTTAACAATAGAATTTTCTATTGAGGCGATTGCTTTTGTTGAAAAATTAGAAACACAAAGAAAATTTGTGGTTGCAAATCAATTAATAAAATCGGCGACTTCAATTGGTGCAAATGTTCATGAAGCACAAAATGCAGAAAGTAAAGCAGATTTTATACATAAATTAAAAATAGCGCATAAAGAGGCAGATGAAACAATGTATTGGTTGACTATTTGTGAGAAAGCTGGATCTTATCCAACAAATAAGGAATTGAAGGATAAGCTTCATATTATTATTAAAGTATTATCAAAAATTATTTCATCTACTAAACAAAAAATAAAAGTAAACGCAATTGGCTAATTGTCGAATTGCCAAATTAACTAATTAAATATATGAAGACAGTAGTTATAGGAACAGGATATGTTGGTTTAGTTACCGGAACCTGTTTTGCAGAAGTTGGTGTTGATGTTACATGCATCGACATTGATGTGAAGAAAATAGAAAATTTAAAAAAAGGAATTCTTCCTATTTATGAACCGGGTTTGGAAGAAATGGTTTTACGTAACACACAAAAACAACGTTTGCATTTTTCTACTTCTTTGGTTGAAAGTATTAAACAAGTAGAAGTTGCTTTTATTGCAGTTGGTACTCCGCCGGATGAAGATGGTTCTGCTGATCTTAAATATGTTTTGGCTGTAGCTTCATCTATTGGTCAGCATATGGAAAAACCGTTAGTAGTAGTTACAAAATCTACAGTACCTGTAACTACTGCAGAAAAAGTTAGAAAAGCTGTTCAGGCAGAATTAGATAAACGCGGTGCAAAAATTGATTTTTACGTAGCGTCCAATCCTGAATTTTTAAAAGAAGGTGCGGCCATTGAAGATTTTATGAAGCCGGATAGAATTGTTGTAGGTACCGACAGACCTGAGGCAGAAGAGATCATGCGTAAATTATACAAACCATTTTTAATGAACGGACATCCGATTATTTTTATGGATATTCCTTCTGCGGAAATGACCAAATACGCTGCAAATGCTATGTTAGCTACGAAAATTAGTTTTATGAACGATGTGGCTAATCTTTGTGAAATTATGGGTGCGGATGTAAACATGGTGCGTAAAGGTATTGGCAGTGATGCACGTATTGGTACTAAATTTATTTATCCCGGTGTTGGTTATGGCGGAAGCTGTTTTCCGAAAGATGTAAAAGCATTGATTAAAACCGCGAAAGAAAAAAATTACAACATGCGTATTTTAAATGCTGTTGAAGAAGTTAATGATAATCAAAAAGAAGTTCTGTTCAATAAAGTAAAAGCACATTTTAAAGGCGATCTTAAAGGAAAGAAATTTGCGTTATGGGGTTTATCTTTTAAACCAAAAACAGATGATATGCGTGAAGCACCATCATTGGTGATCATCGAAAAATTATTAAAGGAAGGTGCAAGCGTGATTGCTTACGATCCTGTAGCCATGCATGAAGCAGAGCGTATGATCGGTAAAACAATTTCATACGCAACAGATATGTATGATTCTTTGAATGATGCTGATGCTTTATTGATCGTTACCGAATGGCCGGAATTCAGGGTGCCCGATTTTGATAAATTATCACAACGCTTAAAAAATAAAGTATTATTTGACGGTAGAAATATTTTTGATCCGCAGGACATGAAAAAATTAGGGTACAATTATTATTGTATTGGAATTAAGACTAATTAGTCGATTAGACAATGTGGCAATTTGCCAATTAAAAGAAAAAAATAAATTTTGGTAATTAACTAATTGTCGAATTATCAAATTAACTAATTGAAAAATATGCAAAAAAGAATATTAATAACAGGTGCCGCAGGGTTTTTAGGATCACATCTTTGCGATCGTTTTATAAAAGAAGGAATGCATGTGATTGCTATGGATAACCTGATAACAGGAGATCTTAAGAACATTGAGCATCTTTTTAAATTATCGCAATTTGAATTTTATCATCACGATGTATCTAAATTCATTCACGTGCCGGGTAACATTGATTATATTTTACATTTTGCCTCGCCGGCAAGCCCGATAGATTATTTAAAAATTCCAATTCAAACTTTAAAAGTTTCTTATTTAGGAACGCATAATGTTTTAGGTTTGGCACGCGTAAAAAAAGCACGTGTATTAGTTGCTTCTACAAGTGAAGTATATGGAGATCCACATGTACACCCACAAACAGAAGAATATTGGGGTAATGTAAACCCTGTTGGTCCTCGTGGTTGTTATGATGAAGCAAAACGTTTTATGGAAGCTTTAACTATGGCGTATCATGATACACATCATGTTGAAACAAGAATTATTAGAATATTTAATACATATGGTCCGCGTATGCGCCTGAATGATGGTCGTGTATTACCTGCATTTATTGGCCAGGCATTAAGAGGCGAAGATCTTACTATGTTTGGTGATGGAAGCCAGACACGTAGCTTTTGTTATGTGGATGATCTTGTTGAAGGTATCTATCGTTTACTGATGAGCAATTATCACATGCCTGTAAATGTTGGTAACCCAAGCGAGATAACCATTAAAGAATTTGGTGAGGAAATTTTAAAATTAACCGGGGCTAAACAAAAATTAATTTCGTTACCACTTCCTAAAGACGATCCAAAACAACGTCGTCCGGATATTACAAAAGCAAGAGAGATCTTAGGTTGGGAACCAAAAGTGAATAGGGCGGAAGGCTTAAAAATAACTTTTGATTATTTTAAATCGTTAAGCAAAGAAGAATTAAATAAGACCGAACACAGGAATTTAGAAACGCTTAATAAGTAGTCTCATTTCAAATTGTCACTTCGAGCGCAGTCGAGAAGAGTATGGTCTCGACTGCGCTAGACCTGACACTAAACTGTCATTGCGAACGATAGTGAAGCAATCTGTTTTCGTTTGAGATTACTTCTGCCATTTTGCTTCAACGCAAAATCCTCGCAAAGACGAACTTCGACAGATTAATCCTTCGCGTGACAAAATCTAAGGTAAAATACTAGGGATTCCCTTGTTTCTTTTCAAACATATATTTTAATACTGCACCAGCAATCGACGCAACTATTAAAACGATTCCCATTATATAATTTCCCGCTACGATCATTACAACACCTCCTAAAAGCATTAAAAACGATCCTAAATATCCTAACCAGCTTTTGCCCATGATCTATCTTAAATAAAAAAACCTCCGCTTTTAACGGAGGTTTTTTTGTAATGTTTAATTCTTATTTTTTCTTGTCGAAATCTACAACTATTGGTGTAGAGATACATAATGATGAATAAGTACCGATAATACGACCAATTAATAACGCGAAGATAAATCCGCGGATACTGTCGCCACCAAAAATAAAGATCACTAATAATACAAAGAATACAGTTAACGATGTTAAGATAGTACGACTTAAAGTACTGTTCAAGGCAAAGTTAATAAGCTTGTTACGCTCTTCTCCATAAACATCCGATTTTCCGCTATCTGCAAGTCTTTCACGGATCCTGTCAAACACAACCACAGTTTCTGTCATCGTGTAACCCATAACCGTTAAAATGGCGGCGATAAAATCCTGTCCAATTTCTAAGTTTAATAAGGATGGGAATAAACCATGGAAAATAGTGTAGCATGACAATACAATTAACACGTCATGGAATAAAGCTACAACCGAACCTAAACCATATTGCCATTTACGGAAACGTACAACAATGTATAAGAACATCATTAAACAAGAGAATAATACTGCTCCATATGCGCCGTAAACGATATCAGTTGCAATGGTTGGTCCAACTTTTTGCTGCGATACGATGTTATCGTTTGTAGCGTTGTATTGTTTTAAACCGGTTAATAATTTATCTTCTACTTCTTTATCAGCATTAGGATCATTATCACTAACACGATACGTAGTTGTAATTTTAACGCGGCTTGAATTTCCACCAATTGTTTTTACTTCAGGCGCTCCTTCAAATAAAGGTGCTAAAGATTTTTTAACATCTTCAGTATTCACTTCCTTATCAAACTGAACCTGGTAAGTACGACCACCTTTGAAATCAACACCTAAATTTAACCCGCCATTTTTAAAGTAGAATACAACACCCAATACAATTACCACAGTTGAGATAGCGTAGTATAATTTCCTTCTTCCTACAAAGTCAAAAGAAATATTTTTGAAAGCGTTACGCGTAGCAGTAGTATCAAATGGAATTTCCATTTTGCGTTCTAACATCCATTCAAAAATAACGCGTGTAATTAAAATAGCTGAGAATAATGAAGTACAGATACCAATAAATAAAGTAGTTGCAAAACCTTGTACCGGACCTGAACCAAATATATAAAGGATAACAGCAAGGATCGCTAAAGTAACGTTAGAGTCAATGATAGAAGACATTGCATGTTTAAAACCTTCTTTAATAGCTTGTGATGTGCCTTTACCTAACGCTAACTCTTCACGTACACGTTCAAATATTAAGATGTTGGCATCTACGGCCAAACCAATAGTTAAAACGATACCGGCAATACCCGGTAATGTTAACACAGCACCAAGCGAGGTTAAAATACCCATGATAAAGAACATATTAGCAACCAACGCAACGTTTGCAACCAAACCTGCTTTGCTGTAATACATGGCCATAAAAAGTAGAATTACTAATAAAGCAATACCAAAACTTAGCAAACCAGAATCAATAGATTCTTGTCCTAATGTTGGTCCAACAATACTTTCTTCAACAATGTGAGCCGGAGCAGGTAATTTACCCGCACTTAAAATAGCTGCTAAAGCGTCTGCCTCAGCATCTGTAAAGTTTCCTGTAATTTGAGATTGGCCTCCGGTAATAGCACCATTTACACGTGGTGCAGAAAACACCATGTTATCCATTACTACGGCAACACATTTACCTTTATTAGCACCCGTGATTGTTGCCCATTTTTGAGCAGCTTCAGAGTTCATGCTCATACTGATCAATGGCACACCACCCTGGCGTTGGTCATAATCTTTACGCGCATCAGTAATAATATCTCCGCTTAAAGCAGCCTTACCTTTACTATCTGTTTGTTTAATAGCGAATAATTCAAAATACGTAGCAACAATTTTTCCTTCTTCATTTTTTTGTTCTACTTCTTTAGAACCCCACATGAACTTTAATTTAGATGGGAAAATGTTTTTGGTTTTTGCAATGGCCAGGTATTTATTTACCAAAGCTGTATCAGCTCTGGAATAAGAACGGCCAACAACCGGACCTTCACCATAATTTTTTGGTTGCCCTTTTTCGTCCATTATAACGTTTGGTTTTAATGGCGAATACATTGAGTATAAAGGATAACGTTTAATAAAATTCTTTAACGCAGTATCCTGAGGATTAACTGTTGCAGTAGCAGCAACTTTTTTCAATGAATCATTTTTTCTGATCGAATCTGCTTTTGCAACTTCTACAGGATTGGTTGATGTAACAACTGCAGTTGTATCAACTGTGTTTGAACTGTCAGCTTTTGCAACAATTGTTTCAGGGCTGATAGTACTTCTAACAAGGTAATTTACTTTATCAAAAAGTTGAGCGATCTCAGCGTTCTCATAAGTTTCCCAGAACTCAAGATTAGCAGTACCTTGTAATAGTTCACGTACACGTGCTTTATCTTTTACACCCGGTAATTCAACTAAGATACGTCCGCGTGCTTCTAATTTTTGAATATTTGGTTGACTTACACCAAAACGGTCAATACGACTACGGAATGTTTTTTCAGCATTTCCAATAGCTTCGTTAACACGTTCCGTTACAAATTTAATTACTTCGTCGTTTGTTGAGTTAAATGGTAATTTACTTTTGTTCTCAATAGTTTGAAATAAAGGAGCTAAACGGCCTTGCGGTGCGATCTTCTTATAAGTTTTATCAAACAAAGTAATAAAATCATCATTATTATTAACACCAAGATTTTTTTGTGTTTCCGCTAAAGCAGTTTTAAACGAAGGATCCTGGCTATCATTAGAAAGATTTTTAATGATATCCATTACCGAAACCTCTAAGGTAACGTTCATACCACCACGTAAATCCAGACCTAAATTGATAGCGTTTTTCTGGCACTCTTCATAAGTATATTCAGCGATCAAGATATCATAAACAGTTATCTTTTTCATTGAATCCAGGTAACGATCAGCAATGTAGCTTCTTACAGAATCAACATATCTTAATTCTTTCGACGTGTTTCCTTTGCCGTATTCTTTGGCAGCCATTTTTGTTTTGGCTGAACCCACAATATTTTCGGCATACTCTATCGCATCGCCTTCAACGCCTTTTGTTACCCATGTAAATGATAAATAAAATAT
>JBDSFC010000170.1:0-3106 GCA_039919745.1 Bacteroidia bacterium
CAGGGGCCGTAGCTGACCACAAAGGCCACCAGGCATTTGTAGCAAGCGGTTACGGCGGTCAGCTTATTTGTGTGATCCCCGATCTTGAAATGGTAATTGTAACAACCTGTTTTGACAACAGCGATAACAGGGGTAGAGCAGAAATTCGACGCCTTCATGGTTTTATTGATAAGATCACAAAAGGGTCAAAATAATTTAGTTGTTGTAACAGGAACCTTAAGATCTTTATAATAACAACGACAAGTAAAAAATTATTTTAGCCATTAAATTTTGCTTTAATAATGGCTTATATTCTTTTTTAATTTCTTTATCCCAACCAATGGTATAGGCTGTATAATTACTAACGTAGTAAGCTGTACATTCAGTTTTTTTACCAACGCCTCTATCCATAATTTCCTGCCTTAATTCTTTTCTTACTATCCTTCGTCTTTTACCGATCCAGTATTTATGAATATATAGATCGGGCGCGCCTAGATAATGAATACTTTCATGAGCAATAGTTCTTGATCTGTTATTTCCAATAAACACTGCATTACCGGGCTGGTAATACCCGTTTAATTTACTTTTCCTGGCCTTTAATAAATGAACAACAACAAGTCTGTTAGCCTGATGTAAGAGATCTGGAGTTTTGTACCCGGGAATAATTTTAATAATTGAGCTGTCTTTTATTTGCTTTGTAAGTGAATCAAATAAAGCTGGATTCCAGTTAACACGCTCAATTTTTTCCGGTTGGGTTTTTGTTTTTTTCCTGGTTACTACCAAAAACGTTTTTTTTATATAAAGCGTTTGAAGGCTATTCCGTGGAAGTTTATGAATAAATGTGTTCTTATAATTAGTGTCTTTATTTACCGGCCAAAACTCTTTAAATACAAGATTTTGACCATGCCTACTAGCCTCCATACTTATCCAGTCATAGGCTTTTTTAGATTCGCGAACAAGTTTATTTGATGTTGTACTGTCTGCAATTTTTTTTCTATTTGCAGAGATCATAAAATGATACACATTAACTGTATCCTTAATAGGATTATGAGTAAGCGGAACAGGAATTTTGAGCAAAAAGCAGGAATGAAAAAGCAGCGGAATAACACCGAATAAAAAGTATTTTATTTTTATTTTTATTTTTTTAAAAGGGTAGATATACATTGGCGCACTGTGTTGATCTTAATAAATTACACAGTTTATTTTTTCTTCTTTTTCTTTTTGCTTTGTTCGTACTCACCAGTATAGATATCTCCATCCCAGCTTTCTTTCAGGTCGTAACGGTTAACTTTTTCTTTAGATAAAAGTTTGCCTGAACTATCATATTTTTTTATGATATAAGTGTCCGCGTTTTTCATTTCGCGGGTTTTATAATTTCTTTTTTCGTCAAACATAATTATGTTCTCAAAAACAGTAGAGGCAATGCAGCCACCTTTACTTTTACTTTTTTCTGTTCTTTCAAACAACAAAACACTGTCTTTTGAAAAGATCCTGTTTACCATAGTTCTTTCCCAGGCCGGCTTATAATCAATATAAAATGTATAAAAAACATACTTAACTTTATTAATAGAATCGATCTTCATTTGAACATCCGTAGCCTTGCTAAAATCAAGAACTGTCTGCGCGTATGAGAAATTTGCAGTGAGAATAAAAATTAAAAAAATAATTATTTTTAACATTGTTTCGATATCAATTATTAAGTTTTAATTAATGTTATTTTTCAAATTTAGTTAATTCTAACCATTCATTGTCGCCTAACAGTTTTGTGAAGTGCTCAGATCTTTCGTCTTTAAACAATACAACTATTTTTTCAGTACTTTGCAAATAGCAATAAATTACAAATGGAGGTTTTTTATCTTTCTTTTTACTAGAACCTTTTGTCGTTTTCCAAGAGGTTGGAGTAATTTCCATGATACTGTCTTTAAATAGTAACTTATACTTAGTATTCGAACCATATATGCCTTCGATCCAGTCGACATAAGCAATTGAAAGAATGTTATCTTTAAATGACATAATAAACATTTCTTCATCTTTCTTTTTGGTTTTGTCCTCTAGTGACCAGGCACTATTAGCTATTGATTTTATAAAAACAGTCTTGTCTAAGTTAATTTTTGTCCTTTGTGAATGTAGTTGCACTGAAATTAAAAGACTCAGTATTATTGTAAATATTTGTCGTGTCATAATAATTTCGAATAATGATTTCTGTGTGGTTTATTAAATGTACAAATGTTTGTTAGCAAAGCCAAAAGAAAATTAAAGTCTGCGAAGCAGGCAATAAATTGGCTTTGCGATGACCTCGTCCGCGCCAATTACTTGTAGTTGCTGTTAGCGGCTGCCTATTCTGTCCACCAAAACACTTGGTCAATTGTTTCAGTTTTAGTGTCCGCTGATGAAATAACAACTTCATAAATATTTGGGTCAGAAGTGTTGTCAAAATTTACAGGGTCAAACATTTGTCTTACTTGTAAATCATATTTACCGTTAGGGAGCTTTATAAGTAGATTTGAATTATGTTTGCTTGGAATTTTGTCGTCGGCAAATTGAGCCGCCATTGTCAAGTCTGTATAATTTGTTAAATATAGTTCGCCGGATGTGACTTGAATTGTCTTATTAAATTGTCTATACACTTTTTCACTTGAAGGTTTGTCCATAAACTTTACCCGCCAATTTCCGCCTTGAGTATTTGTCGCCCATATTACAAGAGTGTCACAATTCATTTGATTAACGAAATGAGTCATTAATTGTTCAAGCTCCCAGTCCGTGTCAACAAATGAGTGATACTTGTCCGCATTCAATATTGCGATGAAGCCGTCCTCGTCAAATATATTTAAAGTCGTATTCATGTCTGTCTTAGGTTGCCGCTAACGTTTTCGGGGCTTGCGTTCGGCGGACTTACGAAGCTTCCTTTGTCTACCCGCCGAAATGTTTATATGAAGATACAAATGTTTATTAGCAAAGCCAAATGAAAAAAAGTTCTGGCGTCGGCCAGACAATAAATTGGCTTTGCGATCTACCGTTCCGTGTAAGCTCCCCCTAATTAGACTATTCAAAAGTAGACTTTTTAATTAATTTATTAGTATTAGTTGAACCTTGCTTTGCAAGATTCTGTACAGAATCTTGCAAAGCA
>JBDSFC010000177.1:0-7977 GCA_039919745.1 Bacteroidia bacterium
CAGAGTTGATGTTTGGGTCATATAACTGGCAGGGCCGCCACCAGAAGGTGGATCAAATAAACCATATCTTAATTCTCCGCCATAGCCTTTAAACCTGGCTGTATAATAATCATTTGCCTTATCAACATCAAGGTTATAAGTAGGTAAGGTAACACCACTACCAATACGAACATTTCCTCCACTATATTGTATATGGCTGGAGGTTCCAATCTGTGTCCAGAAAGCACCACCACTACCTGAAGCAAGTTTTATCCATTGGGTGGTTGCGGTACTCCAGTAATAGTAACCTTCTCCTGAAACAAGGCCAACATTTGTATTATAAATAAGTAAACTATTTGCAGGGGTTGGTACTGTAACCTGGTCGGTAATACCGGTTAGAGCTACCCTTGGGATCAATAATCCTTTTGTAGTGCTTTGCACATCCAGCATTGCCGAAACATGCGGCGGGCCAACGGTAGTTTTAATGGATACACCTTCTGTTTGCGCAATAGCAAATGAAACCAGGAACATGCAGGTTATGATGCCCATTGTTTTTTTAATTGTTCTCATACTTATTTTATTTTTATTATACATTAATTATTTAATTGCCTGTGGCGGTTACGTTATATGAATTTGAATAAGCCCTGTATTCCACTTGCGAACAAGGTGTTTTTTCACCATACGGATGGCCGTTAGAACAAGCGGGGCCATCGTTGCAGGTTTTCCAGATCTTTGCCGGTTTATTACATCCGTTAAGCGGTGCTATGTAAGGCAAAAATGTTCCTGATGAGATCATGTCCAATAATTTCTGATCACAATTGCGGTAAATTTTAGAGTCAATTTTATTACTTGTTTTAAGGCCAAGTGTATTATTGTTAAACAAAACAATTTCTTTGCAAAACGTTTCAGAGCAAAATGGCAGATCGCATAAACTGTTGCCGTAACTTTGTATTGCCAGTGATGGATTAGTACAGGCCGTTATCGCAGTTGTATTAGAAATACCGGCTAAAAAAGCAGTTTTCACAAACTGAACCTGCGTTGTGGCCTGTGCTATAACAGCGGTAACCATCAGGTCAATTTCTTTTTCGGTAATTTGCCCGGCACCGTTACCGGTTTTGCAGGCAACAATCGTATAACATGAACTTGTTAGTTCACTTATAAGTGAAGCTTTAATTACTTCTTTTTTTGTAAAACAATCAGCGATCCTATCGTTCAGATCTTTTAATGTAAGGTCAAATAATTCCTGTTTGTTTAAGCACTTGGGTAATTGATTTGCCGGATCATAAAAATCTCCAGGTATTGGATCAATGCCTTTTGATGCGTAACATTTTGAAGAGCCTTTAATGCTACCATAAAATGAAGAACGTTCACCGGCACTCCAATTATAGTGAATGTAATTTACGGTATTTGTATTGGCACCAACTGAATAAGTTAAAGGCGAGGGTGTTGAACAAAGGTCAGTTGGATTTAAATTAACCGTTAACG
Source organism: Bacteroidia bacterium (assembly GCA_039919745.1). Classification (GTDB taxonomy): domain Bacteria; phylum Bacteroidota; class Bacteroidia; order B-17B0; family Aurantibacillaceae; genus Aurantibacillus. Next base: position 1,465 of record JBDSFC010000177.1, read on the forward strand.
TTGCCGGAACATAGGAGTAAGGCATGTTATATTTGCGCTGAATATCAATTGAAACCTGGTTAGGGATAATAGTGGAATTATCATCAATATAGTTAATGGCTGGTGCCACTGTTTGCTGATTTTCAAAAACATTGTACACGAAATATTTAAAACACCATTCAGGTTTAAGTATAAAAGGATAATACAGTTCGTTTGATGTAATTGTACTCGCTTGTGTACTGCACGTCCAGGTATAGGTTATCGGTCCTGTTACCTGAAATAAAAGCGGAACATTGTTGTTTACCAATGCCCCTGTTGTGATAGAAGTATAAATATTACCGGGGCCGCTAGGTGATGCAGGATAAGAAACATAGTCGTTTGGATAAACACCATTGCCAATGCTTATATAATCGGGCAGAGGACTACCATCAATAATAGCGGCAAACTGTGTACCGGCCTCATCCATAAATTGTTTTATCACACTTGTTTCAGCTTCTTTCCTGGCGGCAGTCATTTTTCCACCGTCAGAATCGTTAAATTCTTCCAGTTCTTTACTGATCTTTTTCTTTAAATATTTTTTTGCAAGCGCATTATTCAATAACCAATTGCCATCATCTTCAGAGTTGTCTTGTCCCGAACCATAATCTCCCTGCTGGTTAAAAGCATTTAATATATTATCATCGCTGCCGGTTGCAAACGAATTAATTAATTCAATGGCGCCTCTCCATGCTTCAAATAATTTTTTGCAATCGTAGTTGTAAGGAATGTTAGTTAAAGAATTTACCGGTACGGATAGAGAATACCCACCGGTTGCAGAATTATATGAAGCAGCATACCATTTGTTATCTATTGTGTTTTTAATAGCATTCCCTGTATAGTATTGCGAGATCAGCATGTTTGAGAACATATAGTTTAAACTTTGATAGCTAAACCCAGGAAGAAACTTCCAAAGATCAGTAGCAACGTTAAAATTTTCATCTGTCATTCTATCTTTTAATGGTTTAATAAATTCTCGCTCTACTAAACTGTTAATTGCCGTCAATTTATTTGCATCAGATAAAGAATTCCAGTTAGGATCGTTCTTAAAATCATTAATACCGTATGGTGTAATTGGAATGGCCGTGTTGCTATTGGCGGCTGACATTACCGAAAGGGTAACTGTTGTTGCGTAAAGAGGATCGGGTGAGCCATCACATACGTAGCAAATGGGCGGGCCTGGAATAACTGTTTTTAGGCTGCCGCAACAGCCGGTTTTAATTTCAAAATTGTTCAACGAAGGATCAACTGTATTGGTAGTAATTGGCGCCAAACTGAAATCGGAAGAGGCCGGAAAAAAATATCCTGGAGGTAAAGCATTTACATCCATCTGCAATAATGTAAAAAGAGGGAGTGATGCTTGTGGAGTGTAAACGGCATTGGTGTTATAAGTGCTCATTAAGGAAATAAGCGAATTGGTAAGTGCTGTAAAATTAGCGTATGAGGCCGGACTGTTTATTATTTGCATCTGAGCAAGTAAAGCGTCGATCACCGGTTTTAATTTATCGTTCTCAACATTAATTAAATTATCTATATAAGAAGAATTGTTGTTGCCCGAAAAGATCTCTTTTACAAAAATATACTCACCTGCGTTTAAGCTTATTTCATTATTATTAGCGCCAACCGGAGTAATCGTGCCAGGTGAAGAAGGATCAAGGCTTACTAAGCGCCATCCTGAAGGAAAAGAAAAATTATTTGCTGGTGTAAAATCTGTTATTCCAACGTTACCATCAGCATCACTTATATAAGTTATTCCTTGTTTAAGGTCGGTTAAATAAAAACGCATTTTAAAACCGCAGTTACCCGATGGGCAACCCGAACCTGCGCCAGGTAAATTATCATTAATATATGTAAGTTTAACCAGGGTGGTATTTGTTGGAATAGCAATTCGTTTTGAAGCGATTATTTTTCCATTAGTACTTACATTTTCACGTATTGAATTAGTAACCGTTAATGTAGTTGCAACTTTTTGTAAGGGTTTTAAATTGGTAGCATTATCTGATATCAAAGCGGTTGCAATGGTTTTACCTTCCTTGGAAGTATAACTAACCGAACTTACATTGTTCTGATCGATCGTAATTGTTTTGATCACTGAATTGGCCAAAGGCGCTTCATCTCCAAAAATCCGGATCAGTTCATCCTCTGACGGAGTTCCGTATAACACAATAGTAGTGCGGCCCTGGCCATTTGTTTGGCTGCCTAAGGAGTGTACTTTACCTACACCTGACTCTTCAGCTACGCGGTTTGTACCATCAGTTTTAAATAAAGTTCTTTTAAAAGCATAACCTTCGGCATTCGGAACATTGGTGTTATCAATACCATTTGGAATTGTGGAGTTGTTGGAATAATAGGAATAAGCATTATTTACGCCGTTATCTTTTACCTTATCAGGAGCGTTTAATTTAGAGTCGGCATCAAAACTGGCTGCTGTATATAATGCGCCTAAAGTATTTGTTACAAGGGCAACTTTATAACCAGTCAGGTTTCCGGAAACTGGAACCGGAATGGTGGTAAGCGCAGGACGACCCGAATAATCTATTTCGGTTTGAGAAACGATGTTGGTATTCTCAGAGCTGTTATATTTTTGAGATTGCCTACTCATTAATAAACCGTTGGCATAAGAAATCCCTTCGGATGATTTAACACCAGTGGGATTGTTTTTATTTATATTATCACCCTCTGTAAAAACGCGGCTGTATATCCAATTAATGCTTTCATCCTGATCGGTAAAATGAAAGGCATAAGGTGTAGGGTTTGAAGGCGAAACAAGCACGTTTTTATTTAAGATGGTAGTTGCTGTTGATGTTGGTAATGCGTAGCTCCATTCGCCATAATTTTCAACATTGGCAATGCCTCCATTAAAATAATTACCAATTGCCCTTACACGCCACATATAATAACCTGTTCCTTCTGCCATGGTAAGTTTTACGGAATTTTTGTAGGATTGTGTTTCAACCTTAAGTGCTTTGTTCCAGTCAACATCACTGGCAATTTGATTAAGGTTTGTTTGTAATGCAGGATCAATATTATAAAGTTTTAAGATCTGCACTTCATAATTTGAATAAGCATCTACGCTAACTGGTTGCCAGCTAAATGTAACCAATCTGCCTGTAACATTTATGGGTGTGATAACCGGCGCATTAGACATTAAACCGTTCTGTAAACGCACGTCAACTTCATATTCTCTTTCAATGGTGGTGCTTAAACGCACATTTGCATTAATGTAATTTAATAAAAGTGCATTTGTGATCGGATTTCCAAGCCCGTCTACAATGCCAACACTTGTTATTGTTACTGCTAATGGTGTAATATTGTTTGTTGAGTTAATAGTAGATAGTACATTATCTATCTTAAGTAATTCAGGTTTTTTATCGTCAATAATTAAGGTTTTAGATACTAAAGGCAAAGCGGCAAATTGGTAACTAAGATCAACTTGTACTTTAAAATTCCAGTTAGTAGCGTTTTTAACATAGTCATTTCCGAGATCAAGTTTAAAATAAAGTTTCGCCGATTTGTTTCTTTCGCGTAAAAAAGATGCCTGGGCAAATGTTTTACCAATTACAGGAAATGTTATGGTAGTTGGACTTATTACAGAGCCTGTACCTTTTAAAGTTTGCGTTATAGTTGTATATGTTGGGTTGCTTTGTGCTTTTATTGCACCTACAAAAAACACCAACAAAAACAGTGTGGCAAAAACTCTTACTACTTTATACATATGCCTATATTTTATTTGAACTTTATTCATAAAAAAAATTATTTCGAGTTGCTTTTTTTATCCCTGTTATCAACAAATTCGTATGTTTTGTATTTTGGTAACAGATTTCCTTTTTTATCCAAAATGTAACTTTTTGCAGGATAAAAACTATACTCTGCGCCAACCATAAATTCTTTATACACAATTAGCATTTGTTTTAGTTTATAGTCATTTTGATAGTCCAATTTAACGCTAATGATCTTTTTTTGTTCCATATTGTATTCATAGGTAATTTTTGTGATCTTAATGTCGTCTCGCACTTTTTTTGCAATAACTTTTAAGATCAATACTTTGTTGTTTTTGTCAGTTGTACTGCAGCTTATTACTTCGCAACTATCTAAAAAGCTATTTCTCATTTCAAAAAAAGCGTCAGTCATTTTTACATTGGTTAAGCGTTTATCGTTATTATTAAGTAAGGCCACTTTTTGAAGTGGAAGAATTAATAAAACCTCGCGGTCATCCTGATAAACGTTTACCTGCTCTGAAAAAAAATGCATTAAATAATTTTTCTTATATACTTTTACATTTGAAATTGTTGTTTCATCTTCCCAATCCGTAACCCTTACAGAATAACTTAGGCGTACACTTTTATCTTTTAATGCCGTATCATTTTTATGATCGTTTAATTCGTTCAATAAAACAACTTCATTAACACAGTCTTTGCCATTTTGCGCAAATACATTATTGCCCAATAATAATATTGTCAGAATTACAATTTTTTGTATCACGTTTTTATAGAGCATTTCTTATTTATCTGTTAATTAAAGGTGTGTTGTATTGCTGTTCCTGTAAGGTTTTTTTACCTCTTGTTGTTTCAATGCTTTTACGTGTTAATTGACCTTTGTTATTATACTCGTACATTACGGCAAAATGCTGATCATCAAATTGTGCTGCGAGTTTATTGTCAGCATTATAAACCGAGCAGTTCATAGACGCATCTAAAGGCTGTATCCTAAAATCATCAATAAACGCATCTTCTCCATTTTGAAAATTATATGAAAGAGTTACATTTTTATTACCTGCCGTTAAACTGTAAAAGTTCTTGATCTCAACAGAATAAAGCGTCCAGTCGCCGGTTTGGGCAAGAGGTTCCATTGAAAAATTTTGCCCGCCAATAACTGCTTTCAATTGAGGGTTAGGATTTTTTAAGCCATAATTAGCCGAAGCAATGTTTGAACTTAGCGAGCTCTTAAGCCATAACTTAATAGATAAACCACGCTTTGTAATCATGTCTGACGAAAGTGGATAACCAGAGACAAAATTATAATTTTGGTTTGGGTAGAATTTTAATGAAGCCCTACCTGTATGAGCAACAGTTGAACTAACGTCTGTGGTACTGCCGTATTCAAAATCAGTAAACTTTATTTCATTAAACGCTGCGTTTTGAGACACACTTACAGGCAGTACATCGTTATAACCAAATTTTGCCGCACTCTTTATGCCTAAAACATCTTCTTCTTCGATCGGATATCCAAACGGACAATATTTAGTGATCTTGCTGTCAGAATACCATTCGTTAGGAATTGGTGGGGGTGAAACCTGTTGCTGGCCGAGCCAGTCAAAGAATTTGAAATTAGTATTAGTTAAACCGCCTTCATAAATCCTTTCGCCGGCAAGGTTGGCATTAGTAACATTATCTCGATAAGCATATGTTCTGAAAGGATAAAAGAACTGGTTGGCTATTGCAGCAATGCTATTGGTGGCTAAGGCTGTGTAGGTTGTTGCCAGAACTGTATTTGTGTTGGCGAACCAATTATTTGTATAGGTTGTAGCTGATGAGCTTACCACGTTTGTAAGCGGATTACCTATTGGCGACCAAACGCTGTTTACAGTAGAAGTTGCCAAATAATCATACAATGCATTAGATCCATATGTTACAACATTACCAGCCATTGCGGTTAATTGATTTGTATTGGCGGGATTATACGATTTTGGCTCCATTGAAGAATACATCCACGAAGCAGGAATATTTAATGAATAATAATGACCCTTGTGTTGAGCGTTACCATCATTTTGCGTATAAATATTTCCCTGTGGCGACATGTAACCATCAAACGTTCTTGTCAGCACGGGATCGCCAGTATACCTGTCAAAGGCCAAATTCTCTGTAGTTTGCGCAACACCATCAGTAATATTTGTTGTGGACAAAAGATAACTTGTTTGGTGCACTACCTTTGAATTACAATGTTGACGTAAAGCAATATCGGAATATGAGAATGAAGGGGAAAAAGAAAGGAACAAAGCTAAAATAGTTATATTGATATCTAATTCTATTTTAAAATCGCAGGTCCTTTCTGTAATGTTTGAACTGAAAATAGTATAGTCCTCCTCTGCACCAGGGTTTAAGAATGCTCTTTTTATTTCCCCTGTTACTTTATCATAAACAAGGCTCGAAATCTTTTCGCCGGGCTTAGAGTAGTTGTAAGTTGTTTTACTTGTAAATACCGCTTCATTAAAATAATTCGGATCATAATTTCCTGCGTAAGTTGCCTTACTGGAAATTTTTCCGTTCATATCATTTAATTTAAATAAATAACCTTGTGTAACCCATCCGCGGCTTATATCCATATTAAACAAACCAAGCGGTAAATTAAGATTGAATTTTTTAAATGTGCCGCCTCCTCCTGCTTTCTTTTTAATTGGTGTATAGTCTACTTCCATCGGAAAATCCTTGGAAGTGATATATTCATTTATTGCATAACCGGTAGTAGATTTTCCACTATGGATATTTTTAATAATGATCC
>JBDSFC010000181.1:0-3656 GCA_039919745.1 Bacteroidia bacterium
AACGCAGGTTGTTTTTACAAACCTTTCTTCAAAATTAATTCCAAAAAGTATACAGGTTAATGTAGGCGAGAGCATTAGTGTATTAAGTGTTTCTGAAAAATTAAATTTTTTAAGCCTCAACGCCGAAAGCACTAAAATAAAACAAATAAGAGATTCTCTTAAGACCAATCAATACAAAACACAACAATTGGTTTATGATAAAGAAGCGTTTGATAAAGAAAAAGAATTATTAGCCAAGAACAATAGTATTGGCGGTACAGAGAAAGGTGTTTCTATTGCCGAATTAAAATTAGCTGCAGATTTTTATCGCTCACGTATTAAAGAAATTAATACAGAGATCTTAAAACTGGATACAAAAATAAATGAAGAATACCTTGTAACTAATCGTTTACAACGTGAGCTCAACGAATTAAATGCCAATGAAAATAAACCTACGGGCGAAATTATTATCTTATTGCAAAGTGATACTAAATTAGCGGCAAACATAGATCTAAAATATGTTGTTTCTGATGCTGGCTGGGCACCTTATTACGAGCTTAAAGCAGAAGATATTGGTAAACCCATAACCTTGGTTTATCGCGCACGTGCATTTAACAATACAGGTATTAACTGGGCTGATGTAAAATTAAAACTATCAACCTCCGATCCTACGCGTAATGCTTCAAAACCAACCATTATGCCATGGTTCTTAAATTTTAATGGAGATGTTTATGGCAATAATAATGCGTATTTAAATAATTCAAGTGGTAATTTTAGAGGAGGAGTGTCGCCACAGTATCAACAATCACAAATAAGCAGTGATAATCTTGAGAACCAGTTTGGAGTAAAACAACAATTAAATGAAGTTGAATTAAAATCGTATAACGATTATAAATCAAAAGGTAAAAATGGTGAAGGAAATAAAGTAGTGTATGAAGAAGTTCAGGTTTCTGAACTAAGTGCGGAGTTTGAGATCAAAAAACCATACACCATTCCATCAGATGCCAAACCTTATATTGTTGAGGTAACCACTTATAGTTTAAATGCAACTTTCAAACACTACTCAATTCCTAAAGTTGAGAAAGACGCATTCTTATTAGCGCGTATTACAGGTTGGGAAGATCTTGACCTTATTGAGGGACCTGCTAATGTTTATTTTGCCGGCACTTTTGTTGGCCAGTCATATGTTAACCCAAGAAGTGTGAATGATACGTTAGATCTTTCTTTTGGCCGCGATAGCAAAGTAATTGTAACACGTACAAAAATTAAAGATTTTAATAACGAAAAAGTAATGGGTAATAATCGTAAGATGACCTATTCATACGAAATGGTAATTAAAAATAACCGTAAAACAGCCGTTAATATTGATCTTGAAGACCAAATGCCGATCTCGCAAAGCAGCGAAATTGTTGTAGATGCTGTTGAGCTATCAAAAGGTATTAAAAATATTGATGATGGAAAAGTGAGCTGGAAATTCTTAATCCCGCCGGGAGAATCGCAAAAAGTAATTTATACATATACGATCAAATACCCTAAGAACAGAAATGTGGATACAGAGAAAAAGGTAAGAAAGATTAGGGCAATGTATTAGAAATTAATATTGTCACTTCGAGCGGAGTCGAGAAGCATAATATATATGTCTCGACTCCGCTCGACAGACCGATAAAATCAATTCCACTTCTTTATCAGGTTCATGGCCGTTTCAACCATATAATTAGCCCAGCCATCAGCCTGCCAATTATTTATTTTTTCTGCCTGAAGGAGTTTTATTGTTTTGGCAACATCTGTATTTTTTGAAAGCAGTTCAATTATAAATTGTTGTTGCTTGTGTAAAGCCTCATTATTTAACGGGTTTAAAGGCAATTGATGTTTCGGAATAAGTTTTTCAAATTTTTCAGCCGGGCCACTTTCATTTTTTTTATCTGTAGAAACAATTTTTTTGATCTCCATAAAATCTTTTGCGAATTGTAATTTTTCTTTTTTTGTTTTTATGGTATTTCCCAGGCGTTCAAAAATAACATATTCAACATTTTTACAAAGTGGTAAAACTTTCTTAAAGAGTTCAAACACCTCTTTAGGTACGGCCTCATCATGTGTATCTCTTCTGATTTTATTTTTGCTTGTACTTACTGTAGCCCAGCTGCCACCGGAAATGTGGATCTCTTTTACTTTATCCAATGGATAAGATCTTGCCAATTTTACAGGGTCAATTTTAAAATTAGTGGCCTGGCAAAAAATATTGTGCAGGTCTAAGATCAAAAAACCGTTTACCGGTTCAAGTAATTTTTCTAAAAATGTACCTTGTTCTTTTACCTGCGAAGGACTAAAAGCAAAGGCCAGGTTTTCTATTCCAATTGGTAAATGAGAAATGTTTTGCAAACGTTTTAATCTGTCTTGCCCAATAGCTAAAGTTGTTTTATTGAAGGGCACTGGCATTGGCGCACCTTTATGAAAATTATCAGAGGTCATAAAACCAAAATGTTCGGTAACATGCCTGTAATTATACTTTTTAACTGCTTTAGCGAGTTGTTTTAGCCACTTTTCCTGGTGATTATCCCATCTGCCTTTTAATAAAGAATATTTTACACCATGGCCAATAAGCCTTCCATTCTTAGAATACTCTTTTAGCAGTAGGTCAAGCCACTCAGGTTCTTTTAAACTTGAATGTAAGGTGTCAAACGACCATTCAATAACTTCAACTTCTCCGTTTTGAAAAAGGGGTAGGGCCGTGTCGATAAAATCGGCTTCCGGCATTAAGGATATTCCAACCCAGGGTTTCATATTTCAAAATTAATTAAAACCACATAGAAACATAGTTTTTTATTTAAAAGGTAAACTACGCTGTTTAAATAAAGTTAATCATAGATTGAAGCTTTGCTTCACTAATTACGTGCCCTTATTGCAATTTAGTTGTTCCCTAAGAGTTATGTGGTTGAATTTTTTAGCTAACCCATGCCGCAAGGCGGGCAATAATCCGGTGAGATAGTTTTGGTTTTAGTTTTTGTGGTAGTTTTTGTAGAGGTAGAATCTTTTTTGGTTTTATCAGATCCTTTTTCTTTAGTCGTTGAGGTTTTTGTTTTAGTTTTTCCTTCTTGTTTTGGCGTTTGTGCAACAGCACTAAAGCTGATCATGGCACTTAAAGCTATTACTGATAATTTCATTTTTTTTGTTTTTTTATTTCGCCACTAATCTCACTAATAGCACTAATTTTTTGTTCTTTATTTAATAAATGTTTAGTGAAATTATTATTCTGCGATTTATCTCAGAATAATAAAAATTACACAAATTAATAATATATGCTAAAAAAGAATTTGTGAGAATTGGTGTAATTAGTGGCTATACATTTCATTTTATATCTTAATTATTAACCCCTACCACAAGCTTCGCAAACTCTTTGATTTTTTGGTTCATTAATAAGAATGTTATTTTCAACTACCGGTTGTTCTTTTGATTTAACGCACTTAGTTGACTTTGTTTTTACTGTTTTAATATGTTTTGGTTTTGATTCTGTTTTTGGTTTATCCTGTGCCAAAGCATTTACACTAAAACTGATCAGGGCTCCAAGAGCTAAAGTTGATAATTTCATATTCTTTTCTATTTAGATGCTTAATTAAACGTTATTCCATAAAAGATCAACCTTTTCCACATTTGTTACAGGAATCAAGCTGGGCTTGGGC
>JBDSFC010000226.1:0-3166 GCA_039919745.1 Bacteroidia bacterium
GGCATAATTTGGCCGCCAATGAGGATGATAAACTACTACTTTTGCCGGCCTGTATGGACTGCGTTTTACAACTACAACGCGCCCATGATGACGCCCATGTCGTCTGCCGTCATGCACTCTGACCTTTGTTTTTTGAGCAAAAAAGTCCGTGCCAATAAACAAAAAAGCAAGTAAAGTAATATATCTGATGGTTTTCATAAACAAGTATTTATTGATAAGACGTTTAAATTGCTAAAAGGTTTAATCCTTTACCAATTTTTAGAAGTTTTGTAAATAATACCTTTAAAAAGTGCAACCATTTTTTGCGGATCGCTCTTTAAAAAAAGTTTTACCTGGTAATGCCCTAATTTTTCAGTTTCGGTTTCACAAAAAGCTTCTGCAATTAGCTCATCATTTTCTTTTAACGATACAATGTGTGATATGGAAGTTTCGATGCTTACACTTTTTCTTCCTTTAGAGTTGGATGCAAATGCCAGGGCGCTATCAGCTAATGAGTATGTAATACCACCATGCGCAATACCAAAACCATTAAGCATATCTTTTCTAACGGTTAAGCTTAATTTACAGGCACCTTCTTTTTGCTCTAAAATAATAATACCTAACCACTGACTAAAAAAATCATTTTTCATCATGGTATTTACAATCTCAGAATGTGTCATTTACATTTTTGCTTTCCAGGAAATTTCTGTAGCTTTTTTATCAAGCGTTATCCAGCGTGATAACATAAATAAATAATCGGATAAGCGGTTAAGATATTTTGCATGAATTTCTTCAATTTTTTCGCTCTCGGCCAGACGTAAAACAGAGCGTTCCGCACGACGACAAACGCAACGGGCAATATGGCAATACGAAACATGAATATGCCCGCCGGGTAATACAAATGATTTCATTTCGGGTACCTGCTCATTTATTTTATCAATTGCTTTTTCAAGAACAACAACATCATCTTCAAAAACAGGTGGTAATTGCATTTTATTTTTTTCAGGATCGGCAGCCAAATGAGAACCAATTGTAAATAATCTGTCCTGAATGGAAATTAAAAGATCAAAAGTAGTTTTATCTTCGATCACATCACGTAATAAACCAATGTGTGAATTTAATTCATCAACAGTACCATATGCTTCAATACGAATGTGATGCTTTGGAAGCCTTGTTCCGCCAATTAATGATGTTTGACCTTTATCTCCTGTTTTTGTGTAGATCTTAAAAGCCATTTTACTTTTTATTAAAATGTAAGACTTAAATTTAAATTAGGCATTATAGGTAGCTGGTTTATGCGATTAAAAGTATACCTGTCTACATAAAAAATATTTTCGCGGTTATAAATGTTGGTAGCACCAAGGCTTATTTCAAGTGTATTTCTTTCACTCCAATGATACCTGTATTTTATACCAAGGTCAAAGCGGTGATAGTCAGGAAGTCTTCCGCCATTTAAAGTTCCGGGAATGTAACTTAAATTTCCATTAGCGTTTGGAAAGTTATAATTGATATTGCCTTGCGGGTTTAACTGGTTAACAAAACCTTGTGTTTGTGTAAAAGGAAATCCTGTACCATAATTCCAACGCGCGTTTAATTCCCAGTTTTTCTTTTTACCAAAAGTGTAAGAAGAAACTAAATTTACGTTGTGCCTTCTGTCATAACTTGGTGGATAGTTTGTAACCACACCGGTTGAATTATTTCCGATCCATCTGTCATTAAATGTAAGTGAATAAACGGCCCAAAAATAAAATTGTTTTCTGTCGTATTTTAAAACAAAATCAAGTCCGCGCGCACGGCCTTGTTCGATCACAAAATTCTTTTTGTATTCATCCGGACGATTTGCATTAAGATCATTATCATCAAAAATTTTCTCACGGTTAACATTTATAACCTGGTTAAAATTCTTTTGATATGCTTCTACATTTAATTCAAAATATTTGAAAAAATCAAATTCAAAACCACCAACAACATGTGTAGCTTTTTGAACAGAAGAATTTGCTGTTTGAGGTGTTCCTTTATAATCGAGATATGTTTTAGAGATTTGATCATTTTCAGGGGCATTAATAAAACCATAAAATAAGTTTACAATATCTCTATCGCTGTTTGCACTTAAAAGTGTTTGACTGTATAATCCACCGGCACCTTTAAATCTAATTTTTGGTGTGATGTTTATTTTTAAAGAAGCGCGTGGCTCAGGAGAAAAAACGGCAAGGGTAGCGTAGTATTGTAAACGCAAACTCGGTTCAAATACAATACGTTTATTCTTATCAATGAATTTATGTTTTAAATAACCTGCAACATCGATAGTAGAGCGGGCTAAAGTAATTTTAGCATAATATGGATTTTGGATCTCATATTTTGTGTTTGTAATAACGCCTTCAAAACCAAAACGTAATTCCTGGCGACCAATAAATTTCACAAAATTAAAACCTGTGTTAACACCACTGATATCACTAAATTTAGAATCTGTTTCTAAAGTTGGATTTGAAAAATCGATATGATATTTTGAGTAAGCAAAAACACCTTCCACTAATAAATTACTGGATTGAGGCACAAGAACAAAATTTGTTCCAAGCCCAACATTTTTCCATTTAAAAGAAGCAATGTCGCTGTATTTTACAGCATCGCTAAAGTTAAACCCAAAAAAACTAATCTTACTACCACCGGTTGAATTAATGGAAGCCTTTCCATAAAGATCGGTATAATAAAAAGGAAGGCCGTTAGGGTTGGCGTAGTTATATAAAATTTTAGATGTTTGTGGCAAGTAAGAATGTTTTGCGGATAGTAAAAACGATGCGCTTGTATTTCCATTATCTTTTAATTTAACTAATGGACCTTCCAGCGTTACTTTAGCACCAAAAGTTGAAGCTGCTATTTTTCCACCGGCACGTTTTTTATTCCCGTCGCGCGTTGTAACATCCATAATTGATGAAGTTCTTCCGCCATATTCTGCGCCAAACCCGGCACTATATACAGAAGCGTTTTTCATAATATCATTATCAAAAACAGAGAATAAACCAATAGAGTGAAAAGGATTATATACCACCAAACCATCTAACAAAACTTTGTTTTGAACCGGCAAACCACCACGTATGTATAATTGCCCGCCCTGGTCACCTGTAAAAACAACACCGGGTAAAACCTGTAAATACTGCGCAATATCAGGCTCACCAACACTTGGTAATTT
>JBDSFC010000267.1:0-7211 GCA_039919745.1 Bacteroidia bacterium
GAAGGCGGAATTGGTGTTTTACATAAAAACATGAGCATTGAAGACCAGGCTGCACAAATCCGTAAGGTAAAACGTAGTGAAAGTGGTATGATCCAGGACCCCGTTACTTTATTTAACAATGCTACTATTGGCGATGCTCTAAAGATCATGTCTGATAATAAGATTGGAGGCATTCCGGTTATTGATAAGGATGGTAAGTTATTGGGTATTGTTACTAACCGTGATCTTCGCTTCGAAAAAGATTTCAAAAAACCTGTGGTAAATGTAATGACGCCTTTTAAAAAGGTGATCACTGCGCCAAAAGGAATTACTTTAAAACAAGCTGAAGAAATTTTACAGGAGCATAAAATTGAAAAACTTCCCATTTTAGATAAAGTAAACAAACTGGTTGGGTTAATTACTTATAAAGACATTATTAAAATTAAAGTTCGCCCAAACGCTTGTAAAGACGAACGTGGACGACTGCGCGTTGCTGCAGCCGTTGGTGTTACCGCCGATGCAATGGAGCGCGTAGACGCTTTAGTAGAGGCTGGTGTGGATGCAATTATAATTGATACTGCACATGGGCATAGCAAAGGTGTTATTGAAAAATTAAAAGAAGTAAAAAAGAAATATAAAAATTTACAGGTTGTTGTTGGAAACATTGCTACAGGCAAAGCAGCATTAGCATTGGTTAAAGCCGGTGCCGACGCTGTAAAAGTTGGTATTGGTCCTGGATCTATTTGTACCACGCGCGTTATTGCGGGTGTTGGTGTGCCACAGTTAACCGCAATTTTAGAAGTTGCAATTGCTTTAAAAGGAACCGGTGTTCCCTTAATAGCTGACGGTGGTGTGCGTTTTACAGGCGATGTTGTTAAAGCATTGGCTGCAGGAGCAGGCACAGTAATGATGGGTGGAATGTTTGCAGGTACTGAAGAAAGTCCTGGTGAAACAATTATTTTTGAAGGCCGTAAATTTAAATCGTACCGTGGTATGGGCTCTTTAGAAGCCATGCAAAAAGGCAGTAAAGACCGTTATTTCCAGGATGCTGAAGATGATCTTAAAAAACTGGTGCCGGAAGGTATTAGTGGCAGAGTGCCATATAAAGGAAACCTGGCTGAGATCATGTACCAGATAATTGGTGGCCTGCGCGCAGGTATGGGTTATTGTGGCGCAAAAGATATTAAAACTTTACAGGAAGCTAAATTTATTCGCATCACAGCAGCAGGTGTAAAAGAAAGCCACCCGCATGATGTAGTAGTTACGCGTGAGGCGCCAAATTACAGCAGATAATTTTTATGAAAAGAATAAATACCTATTTTTTTATTGTAACAGTTATTTTTTCTGTAATTTTTTTCTCTTGCAAAAAATATCCGGAAGGCCCTTCTGTATCTTTTAGTTCAAAAAAAGAAAGGATCTGTAACTCATGGCAAATTGAAAAATATAAATTCAATGGGGCAGATAGTACTTTAGCAGCAAAAGAAAATTTATTCAAAGATTATCAATTAACTCTTTACAAGGATGGTGATTATTCTTTTAGCTATAGTTACATCCGTCGCTCTTTTAGCATAAGTGTTACCGAAAACGGGCATTGGGCATTTAGTGATGATAAAAAGAACGTAATTTTCACCAAAGAAAACGGTAGCACTTATCTTGCGGAAGGAGAAAGTTACACCTGGCAAATTTTACGTTTAACAAAAAAAGAATTTTGGGCAAAATATACCCAGGATGATAATGATATTGAAGTGTATTTAAATTAATTTTACTAAGATGATTTTACCAATTGTAGTTTATGGCGATCCGGTGCTCAGAAAAGTGGGCGAAGAAATTGATAAAAATTATGAAGGGCTCAACGAACTTATTAAAAATATGTTTGATACCATGTACAATGCAAATGGTGTTGGCCTTGCTGCACCGCAGATCGGAAAAGCCATACGTTTATTTATAATTGATACACAACCTTTTTCTGAAAGTGATGATGACGAGGATGATGAATTTACGCCTGCGCAAAAAAAAGAATTAAAAGCGTTTAAAAAGATCTTCATCAATGCGCGTATATTAAAAGAAGAAGGTGTTGAATGGAAGTTTAACGAAGGATGTTTAAGTATTCCAAAGATCCGTGAAGACGTAACCCGTTTACCAAATATTGAGATAGAATATTTTGACGAGAATTTTAAAAAGCATACCGAGAAATATGATGGCGTTATTGCCCGTGTTATTCAACACGAGTATGATCATATCGAAGGAAAATTGTTTACCGATATTATCAGCCCGTTTAAACGTAAAATGATCTCCGGTAAATTAAATGATATCGCAAAAGGAAAAATTAACGCAGATTATAAAACACGTGTTTATAGACCAAAAAAATAAATTTTAAAATGAAAAACAGGTTGTATAAAATATTATTGCCGGTTTTATTTTTAATTGCTTCCTGCACATCTTCAACCGGAGAAAAACCAATTCCTGTAAAAAAAGATTCTGTTAAAGTTGTTTCATCTTCTGATTCTGTAATTTCCGGTAACAGTTCTTATTTATCCGATTGTCAAAAATTGTATGCTGAAGCCAAAAAAATGGATAGCACTTTATTAAAAGAAGTGGAAGTTAAACCGGCAATCGCAAAAAAGGCGATCAAAGCGTTTACCGATTTTGCTTATTATTGCGCAAGTGATAGTTTATGTCCTATTTACCTTATTAAAACTGCGCAGGTAGCTCAATCTGTTAATAATGCGCCACAGGCAAAAGTTGTATTAGAAAGATGTGTGAATGATTATACAACATCCAAACACAGACCGGCTGCTTTATTTTTATTAGCGCAATTGTATGATGAAACCACTTTTTTAGATAATGAAACTGAAGCACAACGCTTATACCAAAAAATAATTGACGAATATCCAAAAAGCGATTGGGCAAAAAGTTCAAAAGGCGCGCTTAAATTTATTGGAAAATCAGACGAGCAAATAATGGAAGAGTTGAAGAAGAAATAAAGATTTAAGACTAACAACAAATGACTAACGACTATATTCCTAAACAATTAATAACCATCGGACTTTTAGGCGCTATTGCTGTTGCTTTAGGTGCGCTTGGCGCTCATACTTTAAAAGGTCAGATACAAACTGGTTTAATTACCCCCGATCTTTTAAATGGCTTTGATACCGCAGTTAAATACCAGATGTATCATACATTTGCAATGCTGTCAATCGTATTATTAAAATTTAAATACGATAGTAAGTTTTTGAATTGGGCTTATAATTTATTTTTCTGGGGAATTATTTTGTTTAGCGGTTCTCTTTATTTTTTATGCACACGAAATATTTATGGGGCAGACTGGTTAAAATTTCTTGGCCCCGTTACACCAATTGGTGGTATTCTTTTTGTAGCAGGATGGTTGTGTTTAACAATTTCGGCCTTTAAAAAAGCCTAAAAACGCTAAATAGTTTTTATACTCAGCAATAATTTACCATATTTACAATATAAATTAATCAGTATGAAAAATTCAGTTATCCTTTTAGGAAGCCTTTTGGTTTTAGGTTTTACTTCTTGTAAAAGTAAAAAACAAACTACTTCTTCTGGTAGTTCAACTACAAGTACTACTACAAATTCTAATCAAAATTTAAATGTTGCTACTGAATCAGGAAATACAACTGTTTCAGAAACTTCAAATCCAAAAAAATCTACTGAACTTGAAACTTCCGTTCCCGGCAAAAATCCTAAATCCGGTGCTATTGAATCAGAAAATACAAATGTAATTTCAGAACCAAAAAAAGGATCTGGTGATCAAACTACAACAACAGGGCCAACAAAAAACATCAGTACTAAAAACACTTCAACTTCATCAGAAAATGTTTCTGTTCAGCCAACTGTTTATGAAGGTGTAACAGATCAATCATGTGCTGTTGAAGTTTCTTTCGGAAGTCCGGGTTCAGGAATTGATGGACCTGCTTTTGATAAAGTATTAGCGTTAATTGACAGCAAAAAAGTAGCTTACACTTCAAAAACGATTGGTCGCGAAGGTGAAAGACGTCTTTGTATGCCATTAACCGAATTAAAAGAGAATGATAAAAAAGACTTTATAAATCAGTTGAAAAAAATTGCTAAAGAAGGTCAATATGTCTCATTATCAATCAGATAAAATACGTTAATAACCCCAAAAATTGTGGAAAAACGGTCTTTTTAAGGCCGTTTTTTTTTTGTACTTTTGCCACACTAACAAACACTAATACTATAATGAACGAAATTGGTTTAAAAGCAGATGGTGCCTCGGTTGCGCAACTTGGTCTTTCAAATGTTGAAATGGCTTTTTGGAACCTTCATCCAAGTGAATTGGTTGAAGAAACAATATTAAGAGGAGAAGGAGTTTTAACAGATGTAGGTGCCTTGGCAATTGATACAGGAGAATTTACTGGCCGTTCGCCAAAAGATAAATTTGTTGTTGTTGACGAAAATACAAAAGACAGCGTTTGGTGGGGAGATGTAAATAATCGTTTCGACTCTGCAAAATTTGATATCCTTCATAACCGTATGTTGGCTTATTTAGGTGGTAAAGAAATCTGGGTGCGTGATGCTTATGCTTGCGCTGATCCAAAATACCGTATCAACATTCGTTGTGTGAACGAGTATCCTTCGCATAATTTATTTGCAAACAATTTATTCTTGCGTCCAACGGTTGAAGAAATTAAAACTTTTAAACACGATTGGTTAATTATTAATGCGCCGGGTTTTAAAGCAGATCCTAAAATTGATGGAACTCGCCAACATAATTTTGCCATTCTTGATTTTACAAAAAAAATAATTTTAATTGGTGGAACTGGTTATACTGGCGAAATTAAAAAAGGAATTTTTGCTGTATTAAATTACGTATTGCCACACGAAAAAGGTGTGTTACCAATGCACTGCTCTGCAAACATTGGTAAAGATGGTGATACCGCTATCTTTTTTGGTTTATCAGGTACAGGTAAAACAACTTTAAGTGCTGATCCTAACCGTAAATTAATTGGTGATGATGAGCATGGCTGGAGCGATACAGGTGTGTTTAACTTTGAAGGTGGTTGCTATGCAAAATGTGTAGACCTTACTGCTGAAAAAGAACCACAAATTTTTAGCGCTATTAAATTTGGTTCGTTATTAGAGAACATTGACTTTTTTCCGGGAACAACAACTGTTGATTACGGAAATATTTCAAAAACAGAAAACACACGTGTAAGTTATCCATCTAATTATATTGATAATGCAGTTTCACCTGCAGTAGGTGATGTTCCAAAAAACATTTTCTTTTTAACCTGTGATGCATTTGGTGTATTGCCTCCAATTTCAAAATTAACACCGGCACAGGCTATGTACCATTTTATTAGTGGTTACACTGCTAAAGTTGCAGGAACTGAAGTTGGAATTACAGAACCAACATTAACTTTCTCTGCTTGTTTTGGAAAAGTATTTTTACCATTACATCCAACAAAATACGCTGAGTTATTAGGCGAAAAATTAAAAAAGAACAATGTAAACGTTTGGTTATTAAATACCGGCTGGGTAGGCGGTAAATATGGTGTTGGTAGCCGTATTAAATTATCGTACACACGTTCATTAATTACAGCAGCTTTAACAGGAGAGTTAGATAAAGTAGAATACGGAACAACACCATATTTTAAATTAAATTTTCCTAAATCTTGCCCGAATGTTCCTTCAGAGATTTTAGAACCAAAAAATGCCTGGAAAGATAAAGAAGCTTTTAATCAAACAGCACAAACTTTAGCGTCAT
The DNA here is from genome assembly GCA_039919745.1 of Bacteroidia bacterium. Lineage (GTDB taxonomy): Bacteria > Bacteroidota > Bacteroidia > B-17B0 > Aurantibacillaceae > Aurantibacillus. The sequence continues at coordinate 5,732 of JBDSFC010000267.1, forward strand.
CTTTCGTTAAGAATTTTGAACAATATGCTTCTGCAGCGAATGCTGAAATTTTAGCGGCTTCACCAAAAGTAGAAGTAACTGTTTAAAAAATAATATCAATTATCTCAGAATAAAAGATCCTCAATGAAAGTTGGGGATTTTTTATTTGTGCTTACGCGACGGAACGCAAATGAAGCAGATTAGCACGGATTTTTTCTGCGGTCATCAGTTAAATCTGTCAGATCTGTGTTCCATCTACTTATTAAGAAATTATTTTATCTTTGATATTATAAATACAGTAAAAAACTTTTATTATGAGTATGATCGGTAATTTCCTTCGTGTAACAAGAACAGAGCTTGATGACTATTTAAAAGATAGTACTTTGCTGGAAAATAGAATTTATAATGACGAAACGGAAGATAAAAACCTAGTTGACATAGAAAAGGCCTGGGCAGGAATAATATTTTTGCTCACAGGAAAAGATTTTGAAGAAGCAGAAGATCATCCTCTCATGCAAATATTTTTTAGCGGGCAATTAATTGATGAAGAGCAAGATCTTGGTTACGGACCAGCACAATATTTAACTCCTGAACAAGTTGCAAAATTAAATGAACAAATCTCAGGAATTACAATTGCAGATCTAAAACAAAAATTCGATCCTGAAAAGATGACAGAAGCAGATGTTTATCCAAGCATTTGGGATGAGGGTGATGACGCCTTTGATTATTTAGCTGAATATTTTAAAGTTATGCAGCAGGTATATAATGATGCAACGAATAATAAAGAAGCTATTATAACATTTATAAATTAAGTAGTATGCCTCACTTTTAGTAACATTAAAAAAGCGATCTGCAATTATAAAACTGCAGATCGCTATCTTTTAAATATTTATTAATTGATCTCTGTGATCTTCAATTCTACTCTACGGTTTAGTTGTCTTCCTTCTGGATCATCACTGCCGTTTGGTTTTGTATTAGGTGCTACAGGCTGGGTTTCACCATAACCTTTTGCCTTCATATGTTCGGTAGTAATGCCTTTTTCTATTAAACGATTTACAACAGCTTGTGCGCGTTCTTCTGAAAGTTTCAGGTTATATGCATCATCGCCTTTGCTATCTGTATGGCCAGAGATCTCTACTTTCATGTTTGGATTGCTTTTCATTAACATCACTAAATTCTTAAGCTCTACATTCGAAAGCGGACGTAACGTAGCTTTATCAAAATCAAAGAAAATGTTGTTCAAAGTAATTTTTGACCCTACCACAATAGGGTGCAGCTTTACAGATCTTTTTAGTTCATAATATGTAGATTGTTTTGGGATCTCCATATTTTCAGAATAAAATAAATGGTTCTCTGCCTGGTAAGTAATATTATAATTTTTACCGGGTGTAAGAATAAATAAAAACTGCCCTGTTTTTGCATTCGCTTTATAAACACCTACAATTTCTTCTGTTTCATTATCGGTAACGGTGATCATTACTTTTTTGGCCGGCATCCCGGC
>JBDSFC010000277.1:0-3725 GCA_039919745.1 Bacteroidia bacterium
GCCCGAACTAAACCCTCTGCATCCCTGGCGCAGCTATCCTATACCAATAACAAATACTGCGTGAGCGATTGCAGTGTAAATCCTTTTTGTGAGGTTACGAGCAAAAAGATTGAAACGAAAAGCGCGACCCGAAGGGGCACGGCCAAAAAAATTAATTGAGCAAAAAGAAAAAAATTATGAATGTAAAATGATACCGTCATTGCGAGTGATAACGAAGCAATCTAACACAAAGTATAAACTGTGTTTTAGATTACTTCGGGCAAAGCCCTCGTAATGATGAAATCATAACCACAAAAAAAACCCTCTCGTTTCCGAAAGGGTTTTTTTGTTAATTAAAATTGTGTACTGATATTATATATTTATAAAATTGTAAGCGCAATTATTTAATTAACTAAAAAGAGATTATGCTAACTTAACGTTAACAGCGTTCAATCCTTTTTTACCATCTTCAATATCAAACACTACTTCGTCATTTTCGCGAATTTCTTCTTTAATTCCCGATACGTGTACGAATACTTCTTTTCCAGATCCTTCAACTTTAATGAATCCGAATCCTTTTGTTTGGTTGAAAAACTTTACTGTTCCTTTTTCCATTTTTTTTATTTTTTATTTTTTCCCTTTTTATTTTATTTAGAAACAGTTTTGAGAAAAAAGGTGTGACCCAAAACTGTTTATATCTTTAGTTAAATTTCAATTCATACAGTTTTTCCAAACGTATTTGCAATGTTTAAAAATCCAATAAATTTTAAAAAATTAAACGAATTGCAAAGGGGAGAATTTTTACTGTACTATTGAGAATTTAAATTGTTATTCGTTTTAAAGATTTAAACAAATATATTGCTAAAAGGATTAATTTGCAAAAAGTTTCGTAAATATTTGATGTTCAGTATGTTAAATTTCATGTTTTTAACATATTTGCCTCATTTTAGCACTAATTAAATCGCTCAAACGACTTTTATTGCCGATGAATCTCTTAATTTTAAAACAATAGTTTTAGTTATTTTCGGGGAATGATCCTTACTTTTTTAAATAAGCCTTTCCCACGTTTAGACCTGGATAAAAGATCAGTGAGAACTTCTTTTTTTATTGGTTGTTTCGTCACGCTTTTTTTAGTTGTATTCGAACCTTTTCAGCTTAGCGAATGGCAAACAGATTATAAGATCTTAAAGCTGGCTGGTTTTGGTATGGTCTCTTTTATTATGCCGCTTATTTTAAATATTATAGTTGCGCATATCGTTTATAAAAAAGCTGTTGAAGATAACTGGACGATAGGCAAAGAAATTTTAACTATCATCATCGTGCTTATTTTAATAGCATTTGGCAATTTAATGTATGGTTACATGCTTTGTATAATTCCACTTACCATAAAAGGTTTTTTCTTTGCTTTATCAACTGTTGTAACTATTGGTGTTTTTCCAATTACCTTACATGTAATTCGCAAGCACAATAAACTATTAAAAATTAATTTTGAGCAGGCTGTAATTGTAAACAAACATTTACATCATGACGAAATAAAAACAGACGGTTCTGTAAAAACAGTTCCCGGACCGGATGAAGAGATTTTACCAAATGATCCAAGCCAACTTCGTGCAGAAATTAAAACGATCCCAAAATTGGTGTTTATTGCGGAGAATGAAAAAGATAAAATAGAACTAACTGCCGAACAACTTCTATATATTGAATCAGCCGATAATTATTCGAACATTGTTTTTATGGAAGATGATAAGGTAAAAAAGCAATTGATCCGGAGCAGCCTTAAACGAATTGAATCACAAATTACTTTTGATCACATTGTTCGTTGCCACAGAACATTTATTGTTAATCTTAAAAATGTAAAAAGTATTGAAGGTAATGCAGCCGGATATAAATTGAGTTTTGCGGATGCCAATTACTTTGTTCCTGTTTCAAGAAATTTCGGAAATACGATTATCGAAAAGCTTAAAATCATTAAATAGGCCCGGGCTTTTGTCCCAAAGGCTTTGTTATTCATCCCAAAAACCGTTCTTCATCCCAAAGTCTTGCTTTTCAACCCTTTAATTTGACATCGCTTTTAGGCTGCTATACATTTGTATCAAAAAACAGACTATGCTATTTCACGTTATTTTAATTTTACACATCATTGCCGGTTCGGCAGCTTTATTAAGTGGCTTATTTGCTATTATTTTTAGAAATAAAGTAAAGATCCATAAACCCATTGGTAAGATCTATTTTTGGTCAATGACCGTAATTTTTGTATCGGCTATTTATATGTCAATAGCACATTCTAATATTTTTTTATTTTGTGTTTCCTTCTTCACGTATTACTCTTGTTTAACGGCTTACCGTTCTTTAAAATTAAAAAAATTGCACATCGATCAACAGCCGCACAAATTAGATTGGGCTATTGAAGCTTTTTTTGGAGCGATGCACATTGGCTTTATTGTTTTTGCTTTATTTCTTTTAACCGGACCAAACAAACCTTTTGGTGTTATCAGTTTAGTATTTGGTGTAATTGGTCTCCGCGGAAATTACATAACCATTCAGCGTTTCAGAAAAAAAATAATCTATAAAAATTATTGGCTGTTAGCGCATATTGGTGGTATGCTGGGCAGTTATATCGGAGCCATCACAGCCTTCGTAGTTAATAATTATAAGATCATTCCTTTACCATCTGTTGTATTATGGTTAGGGCCTGCTGCTTTTTTAGTACCACTTATTTTTTATGAGATCAACAAGCACAAAAAGAAAGCTGGCAAACTTCAAATAGTTTCAGCGAATTAATACTTGTCCATTAATGATTTTTGATTATTTTTAGGCAAACAAAATTTATGAAAAAAAATCTCCTTTTACTATTAGTCTTAGTATCCGTAATTTCAATTTCCTGCAAAAGAAAAAAAGATGTAGACTGTGATGCAACACTCTGCGTTGTTAATCATAGTGCAGATACAATTCGTTATTGCTGGGGTTGTAATTCTTATAATGAAAAGATTGTTCCGGGTGGATCAGCTTGTACACCGGTTGGACATATTAAAATAAAGCACCATTTATTTTCTACGGACGAATCTACTACAGATGTGTTTTTTCAAACCAGCGAGGCAACTTACCAGATCCCTGTTGATGAATGCAATGAAGAACGCATTATAGAGTAATTATTTTTTCCTGAAAGATTTTTTTGGTTTTTGATCCGGAATGTATTTCCCATCTTTATCAAACCAAATAATTTCAGGGCCATGATTGACATAATAGGAATTAACGCCGGTGTGATCCTGTACTGACCAAGTCTTATATTTTTCTTCAGGATAATTTTTGCTGTAGTATTCGTGAATTTGTTTTGGATAATCCATATTATCCAATTCACTTTCTTTTCTGATCACTTCTCCATTCTTATCATAAACAATTATTACCTGTTTGGCTGTTTTAGGATCTTCATAAGTGGCTTTATAATTTTTATTCTCTTTGCTCCAGTTAGGAGTAATTTCAGGATGTTGTTTGGTGAATTTTTCTGTAACCTCTTTAGGAGCTTCAATGCCACCCACCATGGCAGGAGTTTGCGCTATTGCTACATTTATGTAAAATGTAATAAACAATAAAAATAGTTTTTTCATATTAAACTGTTTAATATTAACATTCTAAAATTATGCCAAAGAAGATCTTTGATTAATGCGTGGCATAAAACTTTGATAGTTCAAAAAACGCGCTCTTTGGCAACCACGGCATTCTGTCGTAACCCTCCACATCGTTATGCA
>JBDSFC010000296.1:0-5980 GCA_039919745.1 Bacteroidia bacterium
AGGTAAAACTATCATTGGGTCTATTGCCTTTTGCAATCCCTGGTGATGATAATCTGCAAGAACGCCGATCACAGCAAGAGTGTCTCTTCCACGCCTGATCTTTTTGCCTATACAGCTTGTTGCATCCTTAAATCCAAGCATAGTAACTGCTTTTTCATTTAGAATAGCCGTTTTTTTGTCCGTTCCAAAGTCTTTAGAAAAATTTCTTCCGACTTTTAATTTCATGTTGTATGCGGGAATAAAATCATAATCAACTCCCAGGTTGTAAAGTGTAATATAGGAATCTTTCGGCGCTTCCAGTCTTCGTCCGCCATTGGTCCAGTATATTTCCTGGCCCATTACATTTGTGGAAGCTGTTACGTGTTTAATATTTGTTTGCTGCAATAATTCAGTCTTAAACGCCTGTGCTATGCTTTTATAAACTGAATCAGTTATTGCAAAAGGCCCTTTTATTACTAATGTTTGATTAATATCTGCGCCAAGGTTTTGTTTACGCATATATTGTACTTGTTGGTAGACAATTATTGTTCCTGCAATTAAAACCACGGTAATTACAAATTGTGTAACAATTAAACTTTTTCGTAGTATAACACCTTTTGATGTGTTTTTAAAAGCACCTTTAAGTACTTTAATGGGTTGAAAGCCAGAGAGAACAAAAGCCGGATATAATCCCGAGAGTAATGAGCCGCCAATGAATAAAGCAATAAACATTTGCCAATAAGCAGGCGATAAAGAAATTCCCGTATAAGTTTCTCTTCCTGAAAAACTATCGAAACTTTTAACAAGGATAAAAAAGGTAAAAACCGAAATAATAAGACTTATTGAATTAAGCAGAAAATTTTCAACAAGAAATTGTTTTATAAGATCTGAGCGCATTGCTCCTAAAACTTTTTTCATACCCACTTCTTTTGCACGCTCTACCGATCTTGCGGTTGAGAGATTAATATAATTGATCCAGGCAATACAAATAATAAAAATGGCGATCATAAAAAGAAAAGAAACCATTTGACCATTGCCATTTACTTCTGCCTCCTGGTTAAAGTTAGAATATAAATGAATGTCGGTAAGTGGAGTAAGATGAAGTTGGTCATTAGGTGTTTTATTCCCTTGCCATTTCATATGCCGGTCATTAAATGCAGGAAATTTTGCTTCCATATCGCCTAATTTTGTACCCGGCTTTAATTTTATGTATGAATAAAAATCATACCAGTCAAAACTTGTTTCCGCTGCGTTAGTTGTATCGCCACCATCACGTAGTAATTTTTTAAATGTATCGAAAGAAACGAGGTATTCAATAGCGAGGTGAGAATTTTTAGGATATGCTTTAAATACGCCGCTAATTTCATAAGTACTTTGTTGTTCGCCATCATTAGTAACCAACATTTTTCCAAGGACATTAGCGGTACCAAAATATTTTTTTGCCATATTTTCGGAAACGACTATTTTATTAGGTCCAACTAAAGCTTGTGTAGAATTACCGGACAAAAATTTCACTCCAAACATGTTTAGAAAATTTTGTTCGGCATAATAACCACTTGTTTCATTAAATTTTATGTTTTTGGCATCATTTGAAAGCAAGAGTTGAGCGTCAATTAACTTACAATATTCTTCTACTTCAGGAAAATCTTTTTTCATAGCATTGGGCATTCCAGGATAGCTTGTCGCAGATTGAAAGGCTAACGCACCATTTTTATAATTGTCGAGACGTATGCGATAAATATTTTCTGCTCCGGTTATATCTTTATCAAAACTGCGTTCATATGAAACGTAATGAAAAATTAATAAACAGCAGGCCATACCTGTAGTAAGTCCTAATATATTTAATAAGGAATAACCTTTCCTTTTTAAAAGATTCCTGATCCCTATAGTAAAATAATTTTTCATAATAATATATGTTATTCAGTCCTTAAACTTTTTACCGGGTTAGCAATTGCAGCTTTAACGGTATGAAAACTAATAGTAGCAACCGAAATAAATACAGCCGCTAAACCAACAACTATGAAAATTACCCATGTAATTGTTGTGCGATAAGGAAAATCCTGTAACCATTTATTCATAAGCCACCATGCAAGCGGTGTTGCAATTACAATAGCAACTATAACCAACTTTAAAAAATCTTTTGCCAATAAGTTATTAATACTCATTATAGAAGCACCTAAAATCTTACGTACGCCTATTTCTTTAATGCGCTGTTGAATTACCAATAGCGCTAACGCAAACAGCCCAAGGCATGATAAGATAACTGCAATTGTAGCAGAAATGCCTAATAACATTGATAAGCGTTTTTCTATTTGATACCAGCGATCTACATTTTCATCAAGAAATGAACCTTTAAATTCTTTATTTGGTTGTATTTCTTTAAAGGTATTTTCTACCAGCTTCATTGTTTGTGCTGGGTTATTTGTTTTTGTTTTAATGAGAATATATTCAATTGGTACATCACTTAAAATTTGCATTGTTAAAGCTTCTTTTTTCTCGTGAGCAGAATATAAATGAAAATCGGGTATTACACCAATGACCGTGTATTTTGCAGCTGTAGTGTCTTCATTTAAAAACGAAAAGCCTATTGGCTCGGCTTCGCCTAATAGTTTTGCCATACTTTCGGTTATTACAACTGCACCTTTTGTATCCGTTCCAAAATCCCGGCTAAAATCGCGCCCTTTAATAGGTTTTATTCCTGTTGTTTTTAAAAAATCATAATCAACACTCATCCAATTAGTGAAAATGTTTTTGCCTTTGTGTTCAAAACCTTTAGTCCATTTAGAAATATTTCCATCTTTACCTAAGCCAAGATTAATAGAAGCTCCTGTCATGCTTATAATAGATGGTTGTGAGGCTAATCTACTACGGAATTTATTCAAAATGTTCTGTCCATCGCTGCTTTGAACAGGCAAACTAATTACAGATTCTTTACTAAAGCCTAAAGGCATTTCGCGCATATATGAAAATTGTTTATATGCAATAACAGTACAACACATTAATAAACAAGCAATAGTAAATTGAAGAATTATTAAAGAATTTCGAAAGACACCGGGTTTTTTTAACGATACGTTGCCTTTTAATATACCGGATACAGAAAGTTTTGAAATGACGATTGCGGGATAGCCTCCGGCACATAATGAAATTATGAGAATGCTTAGCACTAACATAATAATAGTAGAAGGTTGATAGAAAAAAGACAAGGTTAATTTGGCCGCAAATAACTGATTGAAATATGGGAATAAAAATATCGCAGCTACAATTCCAATTAAAATTGAAGCTATGCAAATTACAAGGCTTTCCCCCCAAACCTGCAAAAAGATCTGCTTACGACTTGCACCTAATGATTTACGAACACCAACTTCTTTAGTGCGTGTAAAAGCTCTTGCGATGTTTAGGTTAATAAAATTAAAACAGGCAATGGCCAGTATAAAAAAACTTAAAAGTAAAAGTGTGTAAATATAAGTTTTGCTTACTGTGCTGTTGCCAGAGCCAATATCATTATTAAAATGAATTTCATTTATAGGTAAAAGCCTTAATGCATTATACATTCCATATTCATCTTTTGCGTAACCATCTTTTTTTTGCTCAAGCGTATCTATATCCGAGTGGGTATTAAAAATTGCAGAAATGTTTTTGCCAACTATTTTTGGGTTTGCTGTAGTTGCTAATTTTACGAATACATCATGGTTCCACATGTTCCAGTTATTTTTTTCTGATGCGTAATCACTCCTCAATTCTGTTCGGGCCAGCACATCAAATTTTAAGGAAGAATTATTAGGAAAATCTTTTAATACAGCCGATACAATAAGTTCTTTTGGTTGTTCCATCACCTTTATGGTTACTGTTTTTCCGATAGGATTTTCTTTACCAAAGATTCGTGTAGCAGCATATTCGGTAATTACAACATTTCCAAGATCTTTTAATGGATTTGTTTTATTTCCATTCACTATTGGAAACATAAATACATTAAAGAAACCGGTATCTACTAAATTTACCTTTAACTCTATTGGTTTGCCTTTGTATTCAAGGCCACGGTCGTTATTCATAAACCGTGTTACCGATTCTACTAACGGAACTTCGTTTTTAATGGTTTCGGCCAAGGGATAAGGCATACTTGAATTTTCATCCACTCCATTGGGCTTCATAGCATGATAGTACATTTTAAAGATCTTATCTTTCTCGGGATAAAAATTATCAAACGATAATTCGAAATAAGCATTCAGGAAAAGCAAAATGCTGCAAAGAAAAGCTAAAGACAAACCAAAAATGTTTATCAGTGAATGCGTTCTGTTTTTAACAAGACTGCGAAGCGCTATTTTAAAGTAATTTTTTATCATTATTCCGTTCTTAAACTTTTTACTGGGTTGGCAATTGCGGCTTTGATAGCTTTAAAGCTAACAGTGATCACTGCAATGAATATGGCAACAGATGCAGCTAAAATAAAGATCCAGGCATTTAATTGAATGTGATACTCGTAATCCTGCAGCCAGTTATACATAAACCATCCGGCCAAAGGAAATGCAATTACGCAGGCGAGCAAAACCAGTTTCAAAAAATCTTTTGTTAAAAGAGCAGTTAAGAGTTGTACCGAAGCACCTAATACTTTGCGGATACTAATTTCTTTTGCACGACGTTCGGCAATATAAGAAGCTAAACCAAATAAACCGAGGCAGGAAATAAAAATAGCCAAAGCGGCGAAGATACCAGCCAATTTGCTTATCAGGGCTTCTGTTCTAAATAATTTATCAAATTGTTCATCAATAAAACGGTAATCAAACGGGTAATCAGGATTATATTTTTTAATAACCGTTTCAACATTTGTTAAGGTTGCTTTGAGGTTATTATTTGTATTTACGCGAATGGTTAAAAAATTGGTATTAGATGCATTTGAATATAACATCATTGGCTGCGCTTTTGTATACATTGAATTGTATAGGAAATCCTTGATAACACCAACCACTGTATACTTTGTTTCACCTTCGCGATATATTTGAGAACCAATTACATCTTTTTTTCCAAGCAAAGAAGCCATTGCTTCATTAATGATAATGTTAGTGCTGTCCGCAATAGCGTTAGAGTAAAAATCGCGGCCGGCAATTAATTTAAAACCGGCTGTCTTAATATACTCCGGACTAACATTTTCTAAAGTGATCAAAACAGATTTTGATGCGTCTTTACCCGGCCAGGTAAAATCACCTGAGTTTGAACCTAATTGCAATAATTGATTAGAACTTAAACAGGCGTTTTTCACATCACTGATCTTAAGAAGATCATTCTTGATAGCAGTAAAATTTTCACTTAGTTTCCCTTTTAAATTAGTATAGATCAAACCTTCTTTGGTATAACCAATATCCCTGTTCTTTACATGTTGAATTTGCTTGTAAATGATAATGGTACAAATAATAAGAATTACCGAAACGGAAAATTGTGTGATCACTAATCCTTTTCTAATAAAACCCGCACCGGAATTAATATTTAATCTTAAGCCTTTTAAAACAGCAACTGGATTAAATGACGATAAATAAAATGCAGGATAACTTCCAGAAATCAAACCGCAAAGAAATGTAATGGCCATTAAAGCACTAATATGTATTGGGGAAAGAATATTTACAGTAAGTTCTTTTTGAATAAGTGCATTAAAAGGTGTTAAGGCCAGGTAAACAATTACAATTGCAAGACCCGCCGATAAGAATGACATAATAAATGATTCGCTTAAGAACTGAGCGATGAGTGTTTTTTTGCTTGAGCCTAACGCTTTTCTCACGCCAACTTCCCGCGCTCGTTTTTCAGAACTGGCAGTGGCCAAATTCATAAAATTGATACATGCAATAAATAGAATGATCCAGGCAATAATACTAAACAGGCGAACATATTTTATGGAGCCATCAACTTCTTTTCCGTTATCATCAAAATTATCATACAAACGCCAATGGCTTATTGGATAAATGGAAAGTGAAACTGTAGAACCTTCCGTTTTTGTATGAATGTATTTTTCTAT
>JBDSFC010000314.1:0-3136 GCA_039919745.1 Bacteroidia bacterium
CCAACATTTGTAACTACCACGGGCTTACCACAAGCCATTGCTTCAACTACAGACACTCCAAAACTTTCATACTCACTTATATTTACAAGTACGTTTAACATGTTGTAATAATTACTTACATCCTTAAATGGAATTCTACCTGTAAATGTTACTTTTTCATTTATTCCCAAACTGGTACATAATTCCTGTAACGCCTTACGTTCAGAACCTTCACCAATTATCAACAATTTTAAATTATCATACTTAGGTAATAATTTAGCAAATGATCTTATTAAAATATCAATATTATAAAGTCTTTCAACCGGTTTAATACTTCCCAATACAAAATCAGTTTCTTTAAAAAGCGATTTAACCGGTTTTGGTTTAAACTCGTCAATATTAATACCAAAGGGAATAACAGATACAGGAATAGATATCACCTGGTTGATATATTCTTTTATTGTGTAAGAAGTAGCGCACAAAAGATCAGCTTTTTTAAAATTAAATTTTAAAATAGATTTTGCTACAAAATTCTTATTAGGGAATTTCATTACATCAGTGCCCCAGCTTGAAATAATAAATGGGTGAAAATCGGCTAAAGCACCAACCAGCCCATAACTGGTAGCGTAATGCGCGTGAAGGATATCCGGCTCAAATTGTTTAATGATCTTCTTTAAAATAGAAACATATTTTATGTATGCCAGTTTTGTTAAAGTGCTTTCGGCATTTATTTTATTTTCAGGCTCAAAAAAAACGGTAATATTTTCATGCACATACCAATCGTAAGAAGCTTTATTGAAACTGAACAAACCAACTTTAATACCACTATTGGCAAGGCCTAAAGCCCACTTTTCGGTATGTTCACTATGAGTATCAGATAAGAGCAGTACTTTCATTTACGGGGAAATAAAAAATGTTTTAATAATCTTAAATACGAAAAACCGGTTAAAAAATGATACCACTTTCTACCATAGTTCTTACTTATTTCTAATTGTTCTTTAATAAAAACAGGTGTAATACTGCCTGTTTTAGAGGTTTTGTACATTCTGAAATCAGATACTATAAAATCACAACGATATATATTTGCGTTGTTTTGAAAACATCTTAAAACATATTCATAATCAAAACAACACTGAAAAGGTTTTAAAACACCGATCTTATCAGTAAATGCTTTTTTGAAAAATGAACCCGGCTGAAATATAGCTGGTGTATGGGAATATAAGGTTTTAAAATCTAAAGGGTAAGAATCATAACGTTTGGTTATCATACCTTTCTCATCAATATAATTTACGCCACCATAAATATAATCGATCGTAGGATCTTGTTCCAACGTTTTATAAAGTTTAAAAAAACCTTCCCAATTCATAAGGTCATCTGTATTTAACCATGTCCAGTAATCGCCGGTGCTTTTTAAGATCCCTTTATTTATGGCATCATATTGACCAAGGTCTTTTTTTATTTCTACGTAGTCCAGGTGTTCTTTGTACTTTTGAATAGATGCCTGGACATTTTTATTGGATTCAGAATCAAAGACCAAAATTTCAACCTGAATATTTTTTTCTTTTGCTTTCTGTTTAATTTCAGCAAGATTTTTTAAAGTATCCTCAATAAAGTGCTCCTGGTTAAAAGAAGGTACTATGATAGAAAACTTCATGTCTGGCAAAGGAATTAAATATTAAAAATAATTGTAAATTTAACATTTTAGTTCGTAATAAAATAGCCGATCCTTAAATAGTGAAAAGATTAAAAATAGGTTACTTATCCTCTGAAAACCCCACTGATATTCATGTATGGTAGGGTATCCATTTCAGTATTTTTAATGTTTTACAAGGGCATTTTTCAGAAGTTGTTGCCCTTGGCCCTTATACCAGCCCAAAAGTCAATCTATTCATCCGCCTAAAAAAAATGGCTTATACGCTTTTTTTTCAGAAAAGATATAATGCCTATCACAGCAAATTGCTCAGCAAATCATACGGAAATTATTTTTCCGAAAAAATAAAAGATCAGGATTTTGACTTGATCATTGCTGTTTCAGCGTCTGCGGAATTAGCTTATTTAAAAACAGATGTGCCTGTTGTTTATGTTGCAGATGCATTATTTTCAGGCGCTTTAAATTATTATAAAACACTAAGTAATCTTGCTAATACCTCAATTACCGAGGGCTACCAAACTGAAGGCTTGGCTTTAAGAAAAGCTGCGCTTTGTTATTTACCATCACAATGGGCCATTAATAATGCTATTAACGATTTTAAGATCCCGAAAAATAAAATTGAGTTAGGTTTATTTGGTGCTAACCTGGTTAATATTCCAACAAGAGAATTTGTTATTGATCATAAAAATAAAAAAGATAATTCTTTTATTAACCTTGTTTTTGTGGGTGTTAACTGGCAATACAAAGGTGGGCAAAAAGCCTATGATTGTCTACTAGCTTTGCTTGAAAAAGGTTTTAAAGCAAAGCTGACAATTGTTGGCTGCACAATTCCGGAAAACATTCAGCATCCCGACCTTAAAAATATATCTTTTATAAAAAAAACAACCCAAGAAGGGCGGCAACAATTTGAGGAACTTTATCTCAATGCAGATTTCCATATTCTTCCAACGCAATTTGAGGCTTATGGCATTGTTTTTTGCGAAGCTTCAGCTTATGGTGTAATAAATATTGCAACCAACACAGGCGGCACTTCTGCTCCCATAAAAGAGGGTGAAAATGGTTATTTAATGAATTCTGGAAGCGAAGGAAACGATTATGCCAATAAAATTATTGAGGTGTATTCAAATAAAGAGAAATTCAAAGAACTACAATTGAATTCAATTAAAAGGTATGAAGAGTTTCTAAACTGGGATGCCTGGGCAAAGAATTTGGTGAAGGCCCTAACTGAAAAAAAATTAATTAGCCCTTAATTTTTGTAATAAGTACAAAAAAGGGGCTTCGTGTTTTTTAAAGAACAAGTCTTGATATTTTTTCTTCAATTCAAAAAAAGTTGTTGATGACATTTCCGAATCAATTGCTTTAAATGCCTTGTAGCTTTGATATTTAGCGTACAATTTGATCTTAAATTTCTCAGAAAAAGAAAGTGAATTAATCAGAGGCTTAAACTCAGGTTTTGAAAATAATTTTAAAGCAAATACTAAAGATTCTGTATAATAATTTTTACCC
>JBDSFC010000378.1:0-4182 GCA_039919745.1 Bacteroidia bacterium
CCTGGCAGCTGGACGTATAGTTTATTAACCGCCAATATGTTTTTTAAATAACTCCGCGTAGGTTCTTCCAATAGGCAAATTTATTTTTCCCATTTCAACTTCCTGAGCGCTGTAAGCCGTTAATTGGTTCATATTAACGATAAATGACTTATGGATCCTGAAAAAATTTTGATCGTTAAACTTACAATGCTTCATTTAAAATAAATGACAAAATCATTATCAGAGATATTTCCGAAAAAAAATAACAGAATTCCTTATCAATGAAAACTCAAATGAAAAAGTAATTGATCTGCCTTCAACAATAAGATCAGGGATTTATTTTATGACCATTAAAACAGAATTAAAAACGATCGTCAAAAAGATCAGTGTTAATTAATTATTCTATTGTGCGTGAAATGACGGAGCGGGCAACAAAATAGTGAATTTAGAACCTTTTGTTATTTCGCTTTCAACTTCAATAGTTCCACCTAATTTACGTACACCATTCTGCACTATATATAAACCAAGTCCTGACCCTTTGGAACCCTGATTACCTCTAAAATACATTTCAAAGATTTGTTCCTGTACTTCATTTTCCATACCAACACCATTATCTTCAACTTCTATTTTTACAAAATCATTTATATTTGAAATAGTAATTGCTACATAGGAATTTACTTTTGACACATTTCTGTATTTAATAGCATTTTCTATCGTGTTTTGCAGGATCGAATTTAAAATATGCTCATCAGAAAAGTATTTTCTTTTGCTTTCGATCTTAATTTTAAATGCCAATTCGTTATACCCATCCAAAAAAGTAAAGCGTAATAAAATTGCATCGATCATGTTTTTAAAATCGATTTGCCTTATCATAGGTTTAGAATCTTTAATTGACATCACATCAATAAGGGATAACAAAACAGCGTCGAGTTTTTCAGTGCTATCTGATATTTTCTGAATATAATCCGGCAAATTGTTTTTTTCTTTCTCCATACCTGCTATTCTTGTCAGACCCATGATCGAACAAAGCGGCCCTCTAAGATCGTGGGCTGCCTTATAGATAAAGGTGTTCAGTTCTTTATTGGTAGCTTCTAAAAGAAGATTTGCCCTTCGTTTATCTTGCTCTATTTGTCTTGATTTTAAAGCTTGTTTAATCGCTGAAGGTAACCGCACCAAATTATTTTTTAAAATATAATCATCAGCGCCTTCTTTTATACTTTTTATTGCAAACTCTTCTGACACTGAACCAGTAATAAGTATAAAAGGAATGGTTAAATTATTTTGTTTATAAATTTGAAGCGCTTCCATAGAATCAAATTGTGGAAGTGAATGATCCGATAGAATTAGATCCGGAATAAAATTATTAAGCCCATTAATAAATTCTTCTCTTGATTCTACAACTTTAATAATTGCATCAAAGCCGCCTTTTTTCAGTTCACGTTGAATAAGACCTGCATCAGCAGAATTATCTTCAATATGCAATATTTTTAATTGTGGTTCCATAAAAAAATTTAAAGTGCATTATTTTGGAACTTGATTAACTATTAACCAATACATTCCTAATTCAGAAACCGCTTTCGCGAAATTATCGAAAGCCACAGGCTTAACTACATAACTATTTACACCAAGCTTATAGCTTTCTATCAAGTCCCTGTCTTCCCGCGATGAAGTCATTATCACTACCGGAATAGTTTTGGTTCTTTCATCTATTTTCAACTCTTTTAATACCTGTAACCCATCCACTTTTGGCATTTTAAGGTCCAGTAAGATCAACTTTGGTTTATCTTCGATATTCCTATCAGAAAATTCTCCTTTCCCAAAGATAAAATCCAACGCTTCAGCACCATCCTTAAGATGAATGATACTATTTCCCAGGTTACTCTTTTTAAGGGAGCGAATTACAAGATTAGCATCCTCGATACTATCTTCTACCAAAAGGATCTCTACGTTGTGCGTTTTGTTTTCCATAAGTAACTATTATTTAATTTTTATCCTTTGTAAGTGGTAACGAAAAATAAAAAGTGGCTCCTTTATCCAAAACGGCTTCTGCCCAAACATCGCCTTGGTGTTTTTTAATTATGCGGTGTACCAGCGCTAAGCCAACACCAATTCCTTCAAATTCGTTAGAACTATGCAATCGTTGAAATACTCCAAATAGTTTATTATAATATTTCATATCAAAACCCGCGCCGTTATCTTTTACATAAAAAACTTTCATATTATTTTCGTTATAACTGCCAATTTCAATAATTGCTTTTTCCTTCCTGGAAGAATATTTTATAGCATTTGAAATAAGATTGTGTATTACCAATTTCACCATGCTGCTATCACCCTCAACACTGCCAAGGGGTTTTACATTAATTTTTAGCTGTCCGTTTTTATTTTGTTCACTTAATTCTCTGCAAATAGTGTTAACCTTATTATCCATATCTAACAAAACCTTTGTGAGGTTTTGTTTTCCAACTCTTGAAAAAGTAAGCAGATCATCAATCAAAGCTCCCATTTTAAAAGTGTTTTTTATTATGACGTTAACTGTATGTTTTCCCTCGTCATCCAGTTTGGTACCATAATCTTCTAATAATACCTGGGAATAACCACCAATTGCTCTCAGCGGAGCGCGAAGATCATGTGAGACAGAATAAGAGAACGAATCAAGTTCCTTATTTGTATGTTCTAATTCACTGTTGGTACTTTTTAATAAGCTCATTTGATTTTCCAGTTCATCTATTACAGAATTTAAACCCACTGCAATAGCATCTAACTCATCTCCCTTATCAGTAATAGAAAGCCTGTCAGAAAAATCCATCGTGGTATATTTTAATAAAGCTTGTAAAATAAGATTGATCCTTTCTTCATTTGATCTAATAAATTGTGATTTTTCTTCAGAGATCCTGTTCTCTTCAATACCTTTTTTTTCCAAAAAAATTGAAGCCGTCACATCTTCTACTTTGTGAACAATATAAATGATCTCATTTTTATCATTTAATACTGGTGTGTTTTTAGGATTCCAATATCGTTCTTCAAAACCATTTCCTTTTTCTGCAGGTAACGGTATGTCATACTTTTGAACAGGCATTATATCCTGTTGCTTTTTTTCAATAACGTTCTGCAAAGATCTTTTTAAATTGTGTTCACCTGTGGCAGTTAGATCATTTGGATTATCCGGAAAAACCTCAAACAAACCTTTATTGACGATCTCATTTCTTTTTGTCATTGTTGCCGCGAGGTATAAATTACTGGCGTCCAGAATTGTAAAGTGAGGAGAATCTGGTTTAAGAATTAAAAATAATGCCGGAAGCGATTCAAACAATTTTTTATAATCTAATATGGTTTTAATCTCCGGGGCCTTCATAAAAAAACAGGGATTATAAATATTGTTTAAGCCATTCTTTGGCTTCTTCTTCATTATTAAACATTTTTGCTGGGTATGGTTGCGTTTTAAGCGTAAAAAATAAATTAGCAAGCATTTTTCCCAAAGCTTTCACAAATTGAGGTAGGATTTCTGCTGCATAGTCTCTCATTTCACGGATAGTCTCAGGTGTGTTTGTAACATCAACCAGCATACACACTTTTTTATCGCCAATAATATCCCTGAATTTTTCTAATTCTATTTTTGCCTCTTTTACTGTTGTTTGTGAAACTTTTTTTGAAATTGAAAATAAAATGCCCAATTCATTAAACCACATCGTTGATGTAGACGAGTCTATTATTTTTGTATTTTCAGGTATAGTAAGCATATTAAAATTTAGTAGTTATTTTATACTGAAAAAAGAAATTTAAGTTACAAAAGCTGAAAACACTCAGTTAAAAATATAAATGCTAATCAAATTATGATTTATTTACTAATATACTCAACTATGCAACCTTTGCCAAGGCTTAAAAAAACTTTTTCGTTTTAGTAAACAAAAACGTACGGTATACCGAACTTTTTTTGTAACTTTTATGTTATAAAAAAATGAATTTTTTATGCAGTCATTAATTTTTAATTATATTTAAAAAAGTCTAAGTCTTTTTTTGTTCTTAAGATCTCTTATATGGATGAGTCAATCAAAATAATTCTTGCTGAAGATAAGGCCCAGTATAGAAAAATAATAAAAGAAATTGTTGAGCCTTATAATATTGTTGTATTGGCTGACGCGGAAAATGGCCAGGAATGTTTAAAGCACCTTGAAACAAAAAAACCTGATGTTATTTTACTCGATC
>JBDSFC010000231.1:0-4281 GCA_039919745.1 Bacteroidia bacterium
ACAGATTATACAGTAGATTACACTTTAGGCCTTGTAAAAATTATCAACGAAGGAATTTTAAATTCAGGTGCGCAGGTAAAAGTTTCCCTAGAAAGTAACTCACTCTTTAATGTGCAGCAAAAAAGCTTATGGGGAACGCGACTCGATTATAAAGCCGGAAGAAATTTAACTTTAGGTAGTACCATCTTGCGTTTTAACGAAAGGCCTATTACTCAAAAAGTAAGTATTGGTGATGAGCCTGTAAGTAATATTGTAGCAGGCTTGGATTTTAATTATAAAACAGATGCTCCATTTTTAACACGTTTATTAGATAAGCTACCATTTTATAGTACTAAAGAAATGAGTACCATCTCAACACGTGGCGAGTTTGCAAAATTATTTCCTGGCAATGCAAAAGCAATTGGTAAAAGCGGTAATTCATACATTGATGATTTTGAAGGTTCTATTTCATTAATTGATATTCGTAATGCACAAGGATGGTATTTGGCAAGTATTCCGCAAGGTATTCCGGGTTTATTTCCAGAAGCCTCTTCTACAACATTAACTGCGGTTGGAAAAAACCGTGCGCGTTTTAACTGGTATAATATTGATGCGATGTTTACACGTTCACAAAGTGGAACAACACCAAGTTATTACAACAACAATGTTTTCTCAAACAATATGTGGCGCCAGGTTTTTGAAACAGAATTATTTCCCGGTAAAACTCCTCCTAATGGTCAACAGCAAGTGTTATCTGTTTTAGATCTTGCCTTTTATCCAACAGAACGCGGGCCTTATAATTATGATGTGTTATCATCTCCTGTTTCTGCAGGGATCAATCAAAATGGTACTTTAAAAAACCCTGAAAGTCGTTGGGGTGGTATTATGCGTAAGCTCGAGACAAATGATTTTCAGGCGGCAAATATTGAATACATCCAGTTTTGGATGATGGATCCTTTTAATGAAGATTACGATGTAAATACGGATACGCTTTTTGATAAAACAAAATTACCAACGGGTGATATGTACATTGATATTGGAAATATTTCTGAAGACATTGTAAAAGATGGTGGGATGACCTATGAAAATGGTATCCCTGGTACTTCAGATTTTTCAAAAGACCTTCCGGTTGATTCAACTGAAGTAGGGAGGGTTCCTTTAATTCCACCAACAGTAAATGCTTTTTCTCAAGATAATAACGACAGGCCATTTCAAGATGTGGGTTATGATGGTTTAAATGATGAGCACGAAACATATCATTTTGGTAGTGCAATCAATGACATGAATTCAGGGAATTTTTTCCAGAATGTTAAAGATGCCTTTAATAGCGATCCTTCTAATGACAGATATCATCATTTCAGAGGAGATGATTATGATTCTAATCAGGATTATACTTTAAGAAGGTATGCCAGGTTTAATAATGCTGAGGGTAATTCACCGACAGAAGAACAGTATAAAAATCTTAATCCGCAGGGTGGTAACTATTCTACAGCAGCAACTACATTACCAAACATTGAAGATATAAATCGTGATAACACGATGAGCCAAACAGAAAATTATTATCAATACCATTTAAAAATTTCGCCAAACGATATTAATCCATCTTCTGTCGGAACAAATTTTATAGTAGATGCTTTTAACGGTGACCCTGCTGCTGCAACTTATGGTGGCATAAGTAAAAATGTAAAATGGTACCAGTTTAAAATTCCAATTTCACAATTCGAAACTGTTGTTGGTGGTATAGAAGGCTTTAACTCCATCCGGTTTATGCGCGTTTACATGAAAGGCTTTAACAGAGCAGTAGTAGTACGTTTAGCACGTTTTGAATTGGTACGTGCAGATTGGAGACGTTATGCTTATGACCTTAAACAAACCGGGGAATATGTTGCCAACGATGATAATTCAACTTCTTTTGACGTGTCGGCAGTTAGTTTACAGGAGAATGGAAAAAAGGTGCCGGTAAATTATGTTTTGCCTCCGGATATTAATCAGCAGCAAAATGTACAAACAACCAATTTGGTTTTACAAAATGAGCAGGCGTTGCAAATGCGTGTTTGTAATTTAAAAGATGGTGATAGCCGTGCGGTGTTTAAAAATGTAGATCTAGACACACGTATGTTCAATAATATTAAAATGAATGTACATGCCGAAAAATTAAATGACATTCCTTTAAATGATGGCGACCTTACTTTATTTTTTAGAGTAGGTACTGATTACAATAATAATTTTTACGAATACGAAGTGCCATTAAAATTAACCAAAAAAGGTGTTTATGATCCAAATAGTGTTGATGATCGTTATGTAGTTTGGCCTGCAGAAAATGAGATCAATTTTAAGTTTAGCGATATTACAGTAGTTAAAGATGAAAGAAATACCAAGTACGGTTACTTCAGTAATCTAAACCAGTTAAGCACACCGTTCACACATGATTTTGGAAGCTACAAAATATCTGTAGTTGGTAATCCAAATTTAGGAACTATAAAAAGTGTAATGGTAGGTGTGCGAAATACAAAAGGTGCAGATAATTTAGCGCATTGCGTTGAGGTGTGGATAAATGAATTACGCTTAACTGATTTTATTAATAAAGGTGGCTGGGCTACTACTGCACAAGTACAGGCCAAACTAGCCGATCTTGGAATGGTGTCTATTGCCGGAACTTATAAAACACCTTTTTGGGGAGGTGTTGAACAAAAAATAAATGAACGTAGTAAAGAAACCAATTTAAATTGGGATGTAAGTAGTTCTATTAATGCCGGAAAGTTTTTCCCTAACAAATGGAAAGTTACTTTACCAATATTTTATAATTATGGACAAACAGTTGTAACCCCAATGTTTAATCCGCTCGATCCGGATGTAAGGATGAATGATTTTAATAACAACAATAATATTAGTGATGAACAAAAAACACAGGTAAAAAAACAAGTGCTTGATTTTACAGAGCGTAAAGGATTTAATTTAACCAATGTACGGATTGATGGTTTTAAACGAAAAGGAGCAAAGTCAATGCCGTGGGATGTTAGTAATTTTTCTACCACATTTGCTTACACCGAATTATTTAAACGAAGCGTAAACGTTGAATATAATATTAACAGGCAGTACCGTGGAAATTTACAATATGCTTTTAATATAGCAAAACCACTTACTCTCAAACCATTTAGTAAAATGAAAATATTTGAGAATAAATGGTTTGCTTTGATCAAAGATTTTAATTTACAGTTGATGCCAAATAGTTTTGGAACTTCAATTGATCTTAACAGAACTTATGCAGCACTTAAAAATCGCGATATTACAAGCTTTTATGCTGGTGCTGCCGATCCATTTGGAAATCCAACATTGATCAATAAAAATTTCCTGATTAACCGTTCGTATAATTTGCGTTGGGATATTAGTAAAGGTATTAAATACGATTTTACTGCTAATAATGAAGGAAGGATATTAGAGCCGTATGGAGAAGCATGGAAACAAAGTACTGAAATGCGTGACAGTACTGTAAATACTTTTTTCCACGGTAAAAAGAACAAAGAAAGTGGTAAGGTCGAAGGAAAGTTTGGAGAAAATACAACGTATCGCCAACAAATGAATTTGAATGTAAATATTCCGATCAACAAAATTCCTGTACTTGATTTTGTTACCACTACTTATAAATACGGAGGAACCTATACCTGGTTGCGTCGCCCATTTGCTACAAGTGATAGTATTGGTAAAAGTGTTGGTAATACTATTCAAAATACAAATACGCATAACATTACCGGTAATTTTAATTTCATCCAATTATATAATAAGATCCCTTATTTTAAACGTATTAACTCTAACCAAAAGAATAAAACTTCCGAAACACCTAAGCCGGGCAAAGGTGCCACCGCATCAAGTAGCGTTGCTGTTACAGATTCTACTAAAAAGAAATCAAAAGAAAATGAGAATTTTAAAGACATTGGCGAATTTTTAGCCAGAGGTATTATGATGATCAAAAACCTTTCTCTAAGTTTTCAGCAACAGAACGGACAAGCTGTACCAAATTTTACACCAAGTTCACAATATATGGGCATGGATTTTGGAAGCCAACAAGCTCCAGGACTTTTATTTACCACAGGTTTACATGATGGCAAGATAAGGGAAAGGAGTGCGGAAAACGGCTGGCTTTCCACATTACAACAACAAACTACGCCGTATATTGAAACACATAATACTACCTATTCGTACAGATCGAGTATTGAACCCCATGGAAGTTTAAAAATAGAATTGAATGGAAATTACACTAAGTCGCAAAGTATTAGTGAATATATGCAATACAAGGATTCTCTT
>JBDSFC010000419.1:0-5869 GCA_039919745.1 Bacteroidia bacterium
GATCGAGGTCGATAGTATTTTCAAAAACCCCGCCAATATAAGTATTGCCAAATGCATCATTCCTGCAACGATTTATATATGTATTGCCAACACCACCTAATTGTTTTACCCATATAAAATTTCCGGCAACATCCAGTTTAAGAATGTATGAATCAACAGCACCAATAACATTTAAGGTATTTGTATTTATTCCCGGATCAAAATCTGCAGGGCCTGAAAAAATGCCAACACAAAATATATTATCTAAAGAATCAATGGATAATGCACCGCCAATATCAACTCCTGTTGATCCGATCTGTTTTGCCCAAACAAAATTGCCCGATGCATCTAATTTTAAAATAAAAATATCGTTATCACCCATACTTGTTAATGTATATGTGGCGGCACCGGGATCAAAATCTGCTGTACCACTGAATGAGCCGGTAGTATAAATATTGCCGGAAGCGTCTAATATAACATTATTGGAGTGGTCCGCTGTTGAGCCGCCAAAACTCTTTGCCCATTGAAACCCTGTAGTGACTTGTGCGGGTAAAAATGTTGTCGCGATAAAGCTGCTGATAATGAATATAATTTTTTTCATAGCTATTTATTTATGATTAATACTATTAACTTAATGTAAAGCTACCCTCCATAAAAAAAGAAAACTACAGATACTTAATAAGTGGCAGTGCTTTTTAATTAAGTGGTAAATAAAATATTTTTCTAATGAATGCGTACGTTTAAAAGCTTAGAGAAGGCCTCTTTGAATTTTTCAGGCTGGTTATCAGTTATTTAATTAATTTAATTTGTATTTAATAAGTACACTTACTATATTTACACATATAATATAATTATTTACAATAAAATTAAAAACTATGTGGACAAGATCTTACTCAATCGTAACCAAAGATGTTACAAAAGAACAAATGTGGAAACTATTTGCCGATGTAAACAATTGGCATAAATGGGACAATGGCATTGAATACGCCAAAATGGAAGGTAAATTTGAAAAAGGAAACATGTTTGAATTAAAACCAAAAGGCGGGCCAAAAGTGAAGATCAAATTGGTAGAAACTACAGAGAATAGATCGTTTACCGATTTTACAAAATTTCCATTGGCAAAAATGTATGGGCAACATACATTCGAAGAAACACCAAATGGTCTGAAAATAACTACGACGATGACAGTAAGCGGCGCATTAGGATTTTTATGGCGTAAAATTGTAGCCCAGGATATAGTAAATAGTTTACCTGTTGAAATGCCTGCGCAAATAAATTACGCTTCAAAATTATAAAATGGAAACGCGAAAATACTGGATAGCGGTTGTTTCTAAAGAGCATGCCATGCGCGGTGTGGATGGAAATTTTATGCAGGTGTGCCATGGTAAAGAAGCACCATTAAAAAGGATAAAACCAAATGATTGGCTTATTGTGTATTCACCAAAATTAAAAATGGAAGAAGAGCAAAAATGCCAATCGTTTACTGCTATTGGCCGTACAATGAACGACACGGTTTACCAGTTTCAGATGACGTCAACATTTAATCCGTATAGGAAAGATATAGAGTTTTATAACTGCAAAGAAACTTCTATATTGCCATTAATTAACGAGCTTGAATTTATACCCAACAAAAGCAAGTGGGGGTATCCTTTTAGATTTGGGTTTTTTGAAATAAAAGAAAAAGATTTTAATTTAATAGTTTCTAAAATGTTGCCGGATGAGATCCAATGAAAAAATATTTAGCGTAGATACACCTGAAGACAGTAGCGGTTTTTTGTTATGGCAGGTAACCAACCTCTGGCAACGCGAAATTAAAAAAGCTTTAGAGAAATATGATATTACTCACTCTCAGTTTGTGTTACTGGTAAGTGTTTTGTGGCTTTCTAAAGAAGAAAAAAACGTAACTCAGGTATTGTTGTCATCGCACACAAAAATTGATCCTATGACCACGTCTACTGTTTTAAGAACTTTACAGGAGAAAGGTTTGTTACAACGCCAGGAACATACTACAGATACCCGTGCAAAAACAGTAAGCTTAACAGCAGCGGGTGAAAAAAAAGCAAAACTGGCTGTTAAAACTGTAGAGCAATTTGATAATGATTTTTTTAAAGTGCTTGGTAAGAATACAAAAGACTTTAATAAGAAACTGATTTTGTTATTAACGCAAAAAGAAATATAAATATTATTTCTTAAAGATCTCGTGCAGAACCAGTGCCAACCTGATGCCGGCCCTCACCAATTGTTTTTCAATAACAAGTTTGTTCTTATCAATATAATCCTGTTTTATTTTCCCTTCAAAATTATATACTTCGGGTAATAGAGTTCTTGATTCGTTCATCCATGTTTCTACATTGGTAGTTTGAATTTTCTTTTTTTCCGCAGCCGGTATTTCGTTAGCTAATGTTAAACAATCATTCAAAGAAATTTTCATGTCGTCAATTATTTCAGAATCCCACACTTTATGCAAATTGGTTCCTTTACCAGGGTATTGAACCAAAATTTCATTTCCGCCTTTGTCAGCTTTGTAGCCACAATGCAAGGGTTGGTGAATATCGCCTACCAAATGAAAGAGAACTTTCAAAGAAAAATTTAGTTGTTCTGCATCATGCAATTTTCTATCTTTTAATGTAGCAATAGCAATTTCTATTTCGTTAACTACTTCCGGATCTTTTGTTTTTACGTAGGTTTTATCTTTCTCAACATTTACATAATGCCAGGGCTTCATATAATCATAAGCATTATCAGATCTTATTTCATCCATCCAAACAGAAGCATTTTCAAAGCTGATATCAGCCAAATATTTTTGAACGGAATCAATAATGTTTTTCTCTAAACATTTTTTTGCAATAGCGGCAACTATCTTATGTCCTTTGCTACCCCAGGCAAAAGTAGAGGCGGGAAGGAGCAGGGATAACAATAATATGATGAAGAGTTTTTTCAGGATGATTAAAATTACAAAAAAACAGCGAAGAATTATATTATGGAACGGTTAAGTTTACAGTGTTCTTTTTTGGCATTGATGGTGGATTACCCAATCCGCCAGCAGGCGCTGTAAAATTTGCACTTACGGAATAACTGTATTGCCAACCGCGCTTCTTTTTATAATAGATAATATAATCACCTTTAGAATCGCTGTAAGTAGTTATTTGAGATGAAGATGAATAATAGGATTGCCCTCTTGCTTCGCGGGTACAAAGTATAAGACTTACAGGAATGCCTTCAGCTGCTACACCCGTTGAATCATAAGTTACATTGCCCTGAACAACACAACCATGTTCATATTTTATACAGGAGTTAAATATTACTATTACCAGAAGTATTAGGAAATATTGTTTTTTCATTCCATTAAAGTTACGAAAGTATTAAGGCAAGACAAAATCTTCCCTCGCCCTTCGGGCACTCCCTCCAAAGGGAGACACTACAGTTGCTTCGTCTGAGCACACAATTGTCCTCCTCTTGAGGAGGTGTCGCAAAGCGACGGAGGAGGAATAACTTCATCTTCGTTATATACGAAATAAACCATTTCAACAAAAAACCCGGTGAATAATTCACCGGGTTTTTATTATTTAAAATTTAAAATTGATTAAGCTTCTTCTTCAACTTCTTCTTTAGTTGCCATTAAACGCTCGTACTCTTCTTTGCTTCCAACAACTAATTTTTCGTATTGACGTAAACCAGTTCCCGCAGGAATTAAATGTCCAACAATTACGTTTTCTTTTAATCCTAATAAAGTATCTACTTTACCGTTAACTGCAGCTTCGTTCAATACTTTTGTAGTTTCCTGGAATGAAGCAGCTGAGATCCAACTGTTAGTTTGTAATGAAGCACGTGTAATACCTTGTAGAATTGGATTTGCAGTTGCAGGAACAGCATCTCTGGATTCTACAGTTTTTTTATCTCTGCGTTTCAATAACGAATTCTCATCACGTAATTTACGGGCAGTAACAATTTGTCCACGTTTTAATTCAGCGCTATCACCTGGCTCAAGAATAACTTTTTTACCAAAGATCTCATCATTTTGAGTCATGAAGTCACCTTTGTTGATCAATTGTTGTTCTAGGAACATAGTATCACCCGGATCAACAATTTCAACTTTACGCATCATCTGACGAACGATTGTTTCGAAATGTTTGTCATTTAATTTTTGACCTTGTAAACGATAAACCTCTTGTATCTCATTTACTAAATATTCCTGAACAGCAGTTGGTCCTTTGATAGAAAGAATATCGCCAGGGCTGATTGCACCGTCAGATAACGGGCTTCCTGCTCTGATGAAATCATTTTCCTGAACCAAAATGTGTTTACTTAAGTTTACTAAATAACGACGTTGCTCACCGGTTTTAGCTTCTACTAAAACTTCGCGGTTACCACGTTTAATTTTACCGAAAGTAACAATACCGTCAATTTCAGAAACTACAGCAGGGTTACTTGGGTTACGTGCTTCGAATAATTCGGTAACACGTGGTAAACCACCGGTGATATCACCAGTTTTACCGGTAACACGAGGGATCTTAACTAAGATCTGACCCGGCTCAATTTTAGCATTTTCGTTAACGATAATGTGTGCGCTAACCGGAATGTTATAAGTTTTAAGAGCTTCACCTTTTTTATCAACGATCCTCATTAAAGGACTCATTGTTTTGTCTTTACTCTCAATAATTACTTTTTCACGGAAACCTGTTTGCTCATCAGACTCTTCACGGTAAGTTACATTTTCTTTAATTTGTTCGTACTCTACAGTACCACCAAATTCTGAAACGATAACCGCGTTATACGGATCCCAATCACAAATTAATTCTCCTTTTTTAATTTTAGTACTAGGTTTGATGTAAAGCTGCGAACCGTAAGGAATGTTACCTGTTGTTAAAGTAATACCTGTGTTCGAATCAATAATACGCATCTCAGTAGAACGACCGATAACCACGTTAGCTTTTTTGCCATCAGGATTAACACGTTCAACAGTACGTAATTCATCAATTTCAATTATACCATCATACTTCGCAACTAAGTTAGAAGATGCAGCAGTGTTAGATGCTGTACCACCCACGTGGAATGTACGTAATGTTAACTGTGTACCCGGTTCACCAATTGATTGTGCGGCAATAACACCTACAGCTTCACCTAACTGAACCATACGGCCATTAGCTAAGTTACGTCCGTAACATTTTGCACAAACACCAACACGGCTTTCGCAGGTTAATACCGAACGAATATCTACAGTTTCAATTGGAGACTGATCAATGATCGCGCCAATATCTTCAGTAATAATTTCTCCGCCTTCGATGATCAGATCACCTGTTGTTGGATGATAAACATCCGTAACAGTTGTACGGCCTAATAAACGATCGTATAAAGTTTCAACAACATCATCATTATTTTTCAATGCTGTCATGCTTAATCCACGAAGGGTTCCGCAATCAGATTGAGTAATAATAACATCTTGTGCAACGTCAACCAAACGACGTGTTAAGTAACCTGCATCGGCAGTTTTTAACGCCGTATCTGCAAGACCCTTACGGGCACCGTGAGTTGAAATAAAATATTCTAAGATAGATAAACCTTCACGGAAGTTTGATAATACAGGATTCTCAATAATTGAAGCAGTTGTATCGCCAGCTTTTTGAGGCTTAGCCATCAAACCACGCATACCACTTAATTGTTTAATTTGTTCCTTACTACCACGAGCTCCCGAATCAAGCATCATAAACACAGGATTAAATCCTTGTCTGTCTGAGCTTAATTTATCCAACACTTTTTTAGTTACTTTAGAGTTGGTATGTGTCCAGATATCGATAATTTGATTGTAACGTTCGTTGTTGGTAATGAAACCCATGTTATAGTTTCCAATAACTTCATCAACTTGCGTTTGCGATTCTGCAATGATCTTCAT
>JBDSFC010000434.1:0-8163 GCA_039919745.1 Bacteroidia bacterium
TAACACAAGCCCAACCCGTAAAATCGATCATTAATGGTTTGTTTACTTTTTTTGCATAGTCTAATGCCAAATAATAATCATCAAAAGCGATGATACCATTTGGGCCCTTATGTGCGTGTTCCGGAAGATCTGAATGATTTGTATTTGCAACTCCATCAGATTTTCTTGCGCCAAAACCTTCGGGCGATTCGCTATAAAAATCAGGAGGAGGAAAACCGCTGATCAATTTTAAAGGCGCACCCCATAAACCCAGAATTAAATAAACAGTAAATGAGAATACAATAATAGCCATCATTAATCGCGGTACAGAAACATATTTCATCTCACTATCGTGCGAAAGTTTGAACCAACCCATTAAATAACCTCCTAATAAAGCGAAGATCACGATCCAGATAACTATAAAAATTTCTCTTGTAATAATTCCTGCCTGTACAACAAGATCTGCATTGGATAAAAATTTCATTGCTAAGGCTAATTCTAAAAAGCCCAATACAACCTTTACAGAGTTTAACCAACCACCTGATTTTGGTAATGAATTTAACCAACCCGGAAAAGCTGCAAATAAACCAAAAGGCAAAGCCAGTGCTAATGAAAAACCTAACATACCAACAAATGGCCCGGCTAAAGCACCGGTTGAAGCTGCTTCTACAAGTAGTGTTCCAATAATTGGTCCCGTACAAGAAAATGAAACAAGGCCTAAAGTAAAGGCCATAAAAAAGATCCCGATCAATCCACCTTTATCGGATTTTGCATCCATTTTATTTACGAAACCGGATGGCAATGTAATTTCAAAGGCACCTAAAAATGAAACAGCAAATACAACCAATAAAACAAAGAAGGCAATGTTGAACCAAACATTTGTTGCAAGATTGTTCATGGCATCAGCGCCAAAAATAAGTGTGATTCCTAAGCCTAATGCAATATAAATAGCGATGATAGAAATTGCATAAATAAACGCGTTGCGAATACCTGCCGCTTTTGTTTTACTTTGTTTGGTAAAAAAACTTACTGTCATTGGTATCATTGGAAACACGCATGGTGTAAGCAACGCAGCAAGGCCTCCTATAAAGCCGGCAATAAATAATCCCCAATACGTTCTGCTTTCTTTCTTTTCTGGTGGCGCAGAAATAATTTCCTGAACAGTTGTAGTCGTATTTTCAGGTGTAACTGTTGTTTCTGTTGAAGCAATTTTTTGATTTGTATCCGCGACTACTGTTTCTGTAACAGCAGTTGTAGTTTCTGTTGTTGCAACTTCGGCGCCGTCTAATTTAAAATTAAACTCAGGTGTTGGCGAAAATTTCTGGCATTGTGTTTCATTACAAGCCATACCGTCAACGTATCCTTTTACAGTAAATGGTTTATTTGTTAATGCTTTTATTTTTTGTTTGAAGGTGGCTGATTTTTCGAAATACCGCATTACCTGGTTATCAAACACAGGTTCAGGATGCTCAATTGGTTTTGGCTCTGTAGTTTTTCCAACTAATTTATAATCTTTTGATTTTTCGAAATCAAATAAGGTTGGTAAAGGCCCATCGGGTGTTTCTATTTGCGAATATAAATGCCATGTTGGCTCGATAGTAGCTTTAAAGGTCAATTCAAATTCATCTGCACTGATCTTCTTTTGAGAGAAGGTCCAGGTAACATATTGTTTTTGAGCAACCGTGGAGAGTTTAAAAACAACAATTAAAAAAAGCAGAAAAATTTTCTTCATGGGATAAGGCTATTAAATCGTTTTAAAGGATAAAAATACTATTATTTTTTTATTGAACCTTAACCGTTAGGTCGTTTGTTTTTGGAGGCAGGCACATTTGATCGTTGCAGCACATAAATTCTATTTTAAAGGCAGCGCTAAAACCTGCTTTAGCGAATTTTATTTTTTGTTTGAATACCGATTTATCAGTCACCACAAATATTTTTGCATCAAAAGCTTTATCAAATTCTTCAAGTACATTACTCTCTTCCATTTTACCAACTAACGTAAATTGTTTTGATTCAGGAAATGTAAACGAAGTTGGAACGGGTCCGTCTGCAGTCACTTTTTGAGAGTAGCTATGCCAGCCTTTCTCGACTTTGGGAGTAATGATGATCTCTCCTTCGGTTGCTGAAATTGCTTTATAGCTTGCCGTCCAGGTAATAGGATTTTGCTGTTGCGATTTTGATCCAAAAAAAGAAAAGACCAAAGCAAAAAGAAGGATAATTTTTTTCATAGCTTGTTTATATATACGATGTTTAAATAAAGTTGGTTCTATTTTTTTAGTTTGCCAACCAGCTAAACAAAGTTTAACATTTATTTGCCTAGGTTTTTAATTTGAGAGAACAATATTTTAAGATCGTTCTCTATTTTATAATCTTTAGAATAGTTTAGAAAGGCTTTATTGGTACGTTCATCTGAAGCGTCGGAATTAAGGATATCAGCGGGAGTTAGCACCGAAGGACGAATTGCGGGAAGATCTTTTCTTGGACTTTTACCATAACCAACCCATGAATAAACGCCGAATAAAACTTTAAACGCATTAGAAATAAAATTAAGTTTATTCTTCTGGATCCAGATCAGTAACCAGAAAAATAACAGTACAACACCACTCACAATAAGATCTAATAATCGTTTTTTACGCCTGTTCTCAGGTCTTCCCACGTTATTAATGTCTATAACGTATAGATCGCCGGCGGTATCAATACTGTTACTTCCAATAATAGAAAGGCTTTCCGGGGGAGCAATTTTAAATTCAACGCCTTTTGTAACGAGCGTTATCATTTTATCAATAATTTCCTGTGATGAAATATCACGCGCGCAAAAAATAATTTCATTTAATTCGTGAACATCAATTGCTTCGTTGATCTGGTGAAAGTGCCCAATATAAGCCTGGTTCTTGATACCATTGTTTTCATTACTGATAAAACCAATAAATTCCGATTGAATGTTTGTTTCTTTTAAAAGCCCGTTTACCCTGTTAAACTCAAGCTCGCTGCCAATTATTGCAATCCGGGCATTTGTTTTATAACCCCCAATTTTAAATTTTCTAATTTTTGCAAGATGATAAATTAAACGCGTAAGTAAGTAAATAGCCAATGTAGAAGCAGAGCCAATTAAGATCAACGCCCTTGAGAAACGGTAATATTCAGGCAATAACGAATACACAATTAAAATAAATGCTGTTCCTGCTAAAAGGCCTCTAACGATCTTTGTGAGCCTTAAAGGCACATCATAGCCGCCACTGAGGTAAACAAAGAACATCCAAACCAAAGTATAAATAGGGAAGAAAAAACTGAGCGTTTCCTGCGAATAAAAATTCGGTATAAACTTAACATTGTGCTCATACACATTTTTACATAAGTATAATCCTAATAATATTAATACAAAATCAATAGCGGGGAAAAACCATTGTTTAATGAAACGTGCTGTAATAGCTGCTGTTGCACGTAAGTAAATAGCAAGGTGAATTAAAAAACTAAACGCGCGGGCATGATTTTGTGTAAAATGTTTTTGTGCAAAAATGGCCATTGCTTTGTAAAACACGATCACATAATTAACACTGCTTTTTTTAGTGCTCTCTCCTTTGTAATGAATAATGCTGCTTTCAGCAAAGTAGTAATTCTTATAACCGCCTTGTGTAATACGATACGAAAGATCGATATCCTCACCATACATAAAAAAAGTTTCGTCAAGTAAACCTACTTTATCCAAAGCTTCTTTGCGCATGAGCATAAAGGCCCCACTTAAAATATCTATTTCGTGATTTTTATTTTTATCGAGGAATGTTAAATGGTATTGCCCAAATTTTTTAGAGCGGGGAAATAATTTTGCCAAGCCGAATATTTTGTAAAACGCTACTGCAGGGGTTGGAAGACCGCGTTTACTCTCCGGTAAAAAATTTCCTTTTCCATCCAGCATTTTTATGCCCAGGCCGCCGGCTTCAGGATGCGCATCCATAAAAGTGAGGGTTTTCTCAAAAGTATCCTCCTGAACAACCGTATCGGGGTTAAGCAAAAGAACATATTTGCCGTTGGCGATCTTTATTCCCTGGTTATTGGCTACTGAAAAGCCAGTATTGTTTGTATTGGCAATGAGCTTTACTTGCGGGAATTTCTCTTTAATAAGAGCAATAGAGCCATCTACAGAGTTATTGTCGACCACGATCACCTCAGCACTAATATTTTTTAATGCCTTAAAAACCGAAAAAAGACACTGCTCTAAAAAGTGCTTTACATTGTAATTAACTATGATGATAGATAGCTGCAGAGACGATAAACGTTAATCCACTAAAATAATTATAATTGTTTAAATAATTATTTTTTTTACATTTGCATTCTTGAAAAAATAGTTCTATCCGCTATTTTAAAGGAATTTGGTCCCATAGCTCAGCTGGATAGAGCACAGGTTTTCTAAACCTGCGGCCGCTGGTTCGAATCCAGCTGGGATCACAGTAAATGCAAAAAGCTACTCAAAAGGGTAGCTTTTTTGTTTTGCGACTATGAGCGAAAGCGAGCTTTCAGCGAATAGTTGCGAAACAAAAAAAGTTTTCTGAAAGGAAAATACTTTTGCATTTGCAACTTTTGTTCACAATGGATCAACGATAGTTAATCCCCGAATCAATGCTTCAACTCTCCGCCCGGATAAATATCCTTTCGGACGGGCGCTCAGCGTGACAGCTTAGGGTTTCAGGGCCTATGCTTCGCGATAAAATAATTATTCTTTAAGTTTTCTTTATTGTAACGCATCGGCAAATTTGTTTCAAGATCAATTAGCTGTCCGCCCGCTTGTTCAAGTATACATTGACCGGCGGCTGTATCCCATTCCATCGTTACTCCCAAGCGTAAATATTCATGTGCTTTACCCTCCGCTACCCAGCATTGCTTTATACTGCTACCAACGTTGATCGTATCTACTTCACCGTAAACATTTTTCAATTTTGTAATATGTTGATTGAGCTCTTTACTAAGGTGTGATCGGCTCGCAACAACCGTATATTTTTTTGGAAGATCCAGCAAAGGTAATTTAACAGCCAGTTTTAAAAGGTTGTCAATCATTTCGGGTTTATTGTTATTTATTTCAGAAAGTACATCGTGTTGTTTGATCTTAAAACTTCCAAACCCAACGGTTGCAAAATATATTTCTTTAAATACAGGTGAATAGATCACGCCTATTACAGGTTGTTTGTTTTCTACCAAAGCAATATTTACAGTAAACTCTCCATTACGTTTTACAAATTCTTTTGTGCCATCAAGCGGATCAATTAACCAAACACGTTCCCACTTTTTTCGGATCTCATAATCCAAAACATCTTCCTCTTCGCTTATTATTGGAATATCTGTTACGGTTAAAGTATTTATTATAGAATCGCTTGCGCCTTTATCCGCAAGAGTTACAGGGGTATTGTCGCTTTTTGTCTCAACAAAAAAATCGGTTTCGTAAATTTTTAAGATCTCTTGTCCGGCTTTAATTGCCGCGGTGATGGCCAATTTTAAAAGTGCGGTATTGTCCATTGAAATTATTTCTGCTTGTTTGGATTTTATTTTGTTTCTATTTCAAAACCTTTATTCTTCCAGTCGCCAAAACCTTTTTCAAGATTGATGACCTCTTTAAAGCCTTGTTTTTGCATCAGCTCTGCGCAATCGGCGCTTCTACCGCCGCCGGCACAATAAATAAGGTAACTTTTATTTTTGTCTAATTTTTCAATAGTTGCTTCTGCATTCTTATCTAAAAAATCAATTTGCATAGCACCTTTTATCATTCCTTTGCTTTTAATTTCATCTGTTGTTCTAAGATCAATTAAAATATATTTCTTTTCATCGATCAGCTTTTTAAATGCTTCGGGGCCAACGTTCTTTATTTGTGCAATGCCTGAAAATGAAAAAACAAGCGCGAGTAATGTAAAAAAAACTTTCATGGTCTTTTAATTATTGTTTTATTGATAGCAGCCATTCTATAGCCAAATCTTTATTCTCAAACATCCGCATTTTCATATTTTGTTGGCGCGTAAAGCCAATGATAAAATTTATTACAATGCGGTGCGCTAATGATTTAATGATAACAGCGCTTGCAAGCGTCATTGAATTGATGTGTGGTTGTGTAGAAAACTCGCGTGCTTCTTTGGTAATGGTTGTAAAACGTCCGGACTCTGTTAAAACCCTTAACTTATTTGTGCCATCAAATTTTGTTTTTAAAAAAGCATGATGCTCTTTTGCGTCATTGGTATTTACTTCCGAATTATCATCGAGTTTAATAAAGATGATACCATTATCCCAAAACTCAGTTGTAGATGCCCGATTACGATGCGACTCGAGTATTATATATTTTTCGGTTAACGTCAAAATTACATATCAAATATAATAATAAAATTAAAGCTGAGATAACAAGATGTTAACCAAAAATTTATTTTACTTTTTTTAATAATGCCATGTAAAACCCATCAAATCCCTCGCTTGGCATTATTGTTTTTTCTTTTACAAATTCGAAATTAGCATTGTTTAATAAGAATTCATCCACTTGTTTTTTATTCTCGCTCGGTAAAATGCTGCAAGTGCTATAAACAAGTTCTCCATTTACTTTTACCATTTCGGAATATTCTGAAAGGATCTTTTGTTGTAGTTTTTTTGTGCGTTCAATTACTTCAGCAGTTAATTTCCATTTAGCATCCGGGTTTCTTTTAATAACTCCTAATCCGCTACAAGGTACGTCCAGCAATACTTTGTCAGCTTTTCCTTCTAAACGCTTTATTGTTTTCGAATCTTCAATTACTCTCGTTTCAACATTAAAAACACCGGCGCGTTTAGCGCGTTTTTTTAATTCCTCCAGTTTAAAGCCCTCCACATCCAGGCTTATTAATTTGCCTTTATTGTTCATCAAAGCCGCTATGTGTAAGGTTTTGCCACCTGCGCCCGCGCACGCATCAACAACAAAATGGTTTGGTCTTGGATCTAAAAAACTACTTATTACCTGTGAACCAGCATCCTGAACTTCGAACCATCCTTCTTTAAAATATTTATTCTGAAAAACATTTTCCCGTTTAACTAACTGCAGAGCATTCTCGATGCCATCAATTTCTTTTAACGCAATATTTGTTTTTGCAAATTCTTCTATTAATTTTTTCGTAGAAGTTTTTAATGCATTTACACGCAAAACAACCGACGCTTGTTCGTTCATAGCCAACGCTTCTTTTTTCCAAACCTCTTCGCCAAGCTCGGCTATTCCAAGCTCCCATAACCAATCGGGATACGATTCGTAAACAGGTAAATTATTTTTTAAATGTTCTTTGTGCTTAACGATCGCTTCCCTATCAAGATCTTTAAATTCCTGCCAATCGGGAAATTCAATTTTTTTTATTACCAGCCATACTGCTGTGATAAACCAAAAGTTTTTTTGCGATTGCGCCAGTTCGGAATACAAACGAAAATTTCTTACAATATCATAAACTGCTTCTGCAACAAATCTCCTGTCCCTACTGCCCCATTGCGGATGGGCTTTAAATAGTTTTTCAATAGCTTTATCAGCGTAACGGTTCTTTACAAAAATTTCCTGGAGTGTTTCAGCAACGGAATTAACAAGGTTCTTATGGAGTTTCATAATTTTAAAAGAGTGGTATAAATTATTTCACCACTTGCATATAGCCTTTCAGGTTTCGTTTTACGATGCCTTTTAAGCGTGGTTCAAATACATCGCAAATATAAAAGAAAGTGCCCTCACTAACTATTTGCTTGGTGAGTAAACTGGTTCCATCCCATTTAAAATAAGGATCTTTTGTTTTATAAACCATATTTCCCCAGCGATCAAAGATCACAAGATCTATTTCCTTTATTTGGCGAACACGTATTGCCTGGAAGAAATCATTAATACCATCACCGTTAAGTGTTACAATGTTTGGCAGATCAAATAAAGGGCAATTGTCAATACAAAAATCAGGACTTAACGGACTAACATTATTACTTGAGTCAACCGATTGTATAGCATAACAACCTGAGATCAGCGCCAGGCCATCAGAAATAAAAACCGTTGATGCCGCTCCGGTAAGCGTTGCAATTACATGGTAATCGCCATCAATTGTTGGTTTATATGAAAGAACATAATGTGTAACATCATCGCTGCAAATTGGTTTTATGTTTGTCCAGCTAACCTCAACCATCCCTGTTGGGCAATCAGCATTTATTGATAACGTTGGCGTGCAG
>JBDSFC010000510.1:0-5961 GCA_039919745.1 Bacteroidia bacterium
ATTTGCACTAATAAGATTATGAAGAAATTACTCAGTTTATTATTTGTTGGCGCTTCGTTATTGGTGAGTGCGCAAGATCAGGACCCAAAAGCAAAAGCTATTTTAGATGATCTAAGTAAAACCACCAAAGCTTATAAGACTATTACAGCGGACTATGCTTTTATTATTTTGAACAAAGACAAAAAGCCGGTAGAAAAGCAAGCGCATAAAGTACAGGTAAAGGGTAATAAGTTTAAATTAGATATTCCGGGTAATACAATTATTTGTGATGGTACAACACTTTGGAATTATAATAAAGATGCTAAAGAAGTAACTATTAAAACATTTGAATCTACCAACGAAGATCAGCTAAATCCGAGTAAAATTTTTACTATGTATGAAAGCGGATACAAATTTAAATATAATAAAGAAGAAAAAGTAGGCACCGCAATGTGCCATGTTATTGATCTTTATCCTTCTGTAAAACCTGAAAAGAAAAAATTCCATACGGTTCAACTTTATGTAGATAAAGTAAAAAAACAAGTTGTAAAACTGGTGATGCAAATGAAAGATGGCGGACAAAATGTTTACGAGATAAAAACATTTAAGCCAAATTTAGAAATTGCAGATAACGCATTTGTGTTTGATACAAAAAGTTTAAAACCCGATCAGATCAATGATGAACGTTAATATTTAAAGGGCTTTTTTAAAGCCCTTTTTTGTTTCCTAACCATATAGGTCACAAAGAAAATATTTTCTCTTAGTGCGCGTTTTGCAAATATTATCATTGTAATTAAGTGCAATTGTCATTCCGACGTAGGAGGAATCTAATTTTGAGATCCCTCGTTCCTCGGGATGACAGAATAAAAATCTTAGTGATCTTTGTGCAAACTTAGCGTTCTTTGTGGTTAAGTATATTTGTCATTCTGACGTAAGGAGGAATCAAATTTTGAGATCCGTTCCCCGGGGATGACGAAATAAAAATCTCAATGATCTTTGTGCAAACTTTGTGTTCTTTGTGGTTAATTTTTCAATTGATCACTATTCCCAAACTGATCAATGAGCTGGCGATCTTCAATTGATGCTGTTCAATTTCTTTCTTATTGATATCAAACTTTAGTTCATCATCCTCGAGAGTTACAAAACTTAAGCTGGCTCCTTTCTTTGCAAGGCCTTCGCGTTCACCAACAATTAATACCGGTTTATCTTTGTTTTGATCTTTTAATAATTTAACTACAGCGCTTTTTGAAGATGGAATAAATAATAAATGACAGCCATACGTATCTTCCGGTGTTTTGCATTTACGAATAACAATGTTCCGGCCTTTTATTTTTTTTGTAGCAGCCAAAGTTTCTAATTCTTTATTAATTGGTGAATCACCAAGAACAGCTAAAATAAAATCACCTTTATTTTGCGCTTCAGGCCATTCAACATACTTCATAAAATTATAAATGAAAAGAGTATAGGCTTTATAATCTGTTTCCTGCGCTTTGTAATTGCCGCTATATAAGCCACGCAAAAGCACTGCTATAAATAACAGTGTTCTTAAATGAGTTATGTAACTTTTGGTTTTCAATTGCCGCTTTTTGTTTTATAATTTAAAGTGTATTGTAATCGGAAAATTATTTCTCTGCCAGGTCCTGGTAATGGTGCGTGATAACCATTATAAGGTTGAATAAATTTAAATTGCTGATCTAATATATCATACATACCAACACCAATTGTTAATCCTTTTAATGGTGTACTATATCTTAAATAAATATTTACAAGTGCAGTAGGATCTAATTGTTCTGCAACAGATGTTCCGGTACTGTCAACCGATGTATAACCATAACGTGGGCCATAAAAAGAAATGGTTGGGCAAATAGAAAATGCTTTGGTAATATTAAAAGAGGCATTTAAATTAACACGCTGATTAGCAAAAGCCATTAATGCTGAACTATTATCGCTTACTTCATAATCCGCAATTTTTTCTTTATTGGCTACAGAATAAAAAGCATAGTTAATAGCAACTTGTCCCCATTTTTGTTTTATCCGGTATTCCGCTTCAATCCCTTGAGTGCCTGATCTGCCGGAATTAATATAAAAATCTGTAGAAGTTGAATCTGTATAATAAACTATAGGGTTATTGGTATTAATATCATAAACATTTATCGTAAAAAAAGATTTACGCGTTAATTGATAACCTAATTCTAATTCAGAAATTTGTGTTAGTTCCGGTTTAATTCCTGCGTCTGTACTATAATTAATATTTTCTATGGATGGGGCCCTGAAGGCACTGCTGTATAATGCTTTAAAATGGAAGCGTCCGTATTTTTTAGTTAATCCTATTCTCGGAACAAAAGCATCACCGTATTCATTATGTTTATCATAACGGGCTCCTAAAATAAAATTTACGATACGCGTTTTGATCAATCCTTGTGCAAAAAAAGCATAATTATAATAACTTACTTTTTGTTCTCCGTTTGAAAAATAACTACTGTCGATATGGTCAACAGCTTGATCCTGGTAAAACTCACCACCTAAAACAAAATTAATATTGCGGTTAATGTTATATGATGAAGTAATGTTTCCTAATGCCCTGGTAGCTGTTCGGCTGTATCCTTCTTTACCGGTATACGACTCACTTTCCCATGGATTTTGTGTTTTGTAATTAAGCCTTGGTGTAATGGTTAATTTATCATTTACTTTAATTACATATTTAAGTTCTGAAAACACGGATGAAAAATTATCCCTTACAGCACTACCAGGTATAACATCACCATAACCATCACGCATAGTTGTTTGGTAGAGATCTGCAATGCAACGAAAACTTAAACCTTTATATTTTATACCCGCGTTAAAAAATGCAGGATTGTTTTGTGAATTTCCATTCATCTTATAACTACTATCGCTAAAATCTGTATAAACTCCATTACTGCGTTGTCCCTGGCCCATCATACCACTAATGCTATATTCAAAATCTTTTACTTTTTGTCCGATAGAAAGATTAACGTTCCTTCTTAAATAATCCTTATCGCCTTGCCCGTATGTACCGGAAACACTTACACCATTAATATCCTCGCCTTGTTTAGTAATAATATTTACTACGCCGTATTCTGCAAAACCACCATAAATGGCAGATCCGGGACCTCTGATGATCTCGATTCTTTTTATTTGTTCAACAGGATAACGATTGCCAAACTGCGTTGTGGCAAATAAGATCTCATTCATTTCCTGCCCATCTATCAATAAAAGCATCTTTCCTTCGTGCGCCCAATTGCCACGAATTCCAACGCCTATAACTCCTTCCACGTCAACGCCAAAATCAAATCCGGGTACTAAACGCAAAACATCTATCAGGTCGCGAGCACCCGATTTTTTTATTTCATCTTCAGTAATAAGACTGATAATACTTGGCGATTCGCGCGTATTAAGTGGTTTTTTTGAGGCTACTGTAATAAGGGAGTTGATCAGTTTTTCTAATTCGGTAGGAAGGTCGTGCGCTTTTATTTTTAAAAGCTGCTCCAGCGACATTTCATAAAAGTCGATCGTATCCTTTTTGGCAAGGGTTGTATCTGTCTGCGCATAAGCATTAGAGCCTATAACAAGAACAAAAAAAGCTACAAATATTAATATCCTGGAAGTATGAATAAACGGAAAGATAAAAAAAATATTTAGCAAATCGAAAAAATAGTCAGCTATGGCTAAATATGGCTTATAAATGTAACTTTATTTGATATATTTGTAAGTAAGGCGGCATTTTCAGGAGAAATGGCGACCATTTGATAAAATGAAACTGGGCTTTTTTAATACTGGATTTCCCAAAATAACTTTTGCTTTTGCTTTGGTAATTATGATCGTAATTGCCAATGTTTGTTTCAATTATTATATCATCCGAAAAAATAAAGCAACAATTGCTCAAATGACCGAGGTTATTAACCCGTACATTGAAGCTCTTGAAAAATTAAATCTAATTGTTACCGAATCAAAAATGTACTCCACTAATTGGGTGTACTTACAAAACAGCTTAGAGGATAAAAAGAACCTTGACTCCCTACAAAAAATTCAATTTCCTGGTCTCAAAAAGAAACTTGATAATCAATTATTAAAACTGAACAAAAAAACAGATGCGGATAGTTTGGTAGATGTTTTTTTAAAGTTCTTTAAATTAGAACAGGTTGAAAAAGAGATCATGACAACACTTGTAACATTTGATGATTATGAGAATGCACAAAAAAAATTCAAATGCGAAGAATTGGTTGAAAGCGAGATCCTTCCCAGAACGCAGGCAATTAAAGCGCAGTTAAAAGGGATCATTCACCGTAATCGTGAAACTGCTTTTAAAATGAAAGCTGAGATCCAAAAAGATTCTGATCGCATGACCACCTTTATGTTATTGGCCTCGGTTGGTTTATTTGTTTTTATTATGGCTGCAGTTTCTTTTATTTCAGGAGGCATTCGTAAGCCTGTTCTAAAAATGAAAAATATTATTCAGCAATTGGGAAGAGGAGAACTACCGGAAGAAAAATTAGAAGTTAAAAAGAATGTGATCGGTGAAATGGTGTCTTCTGTAAACGCTTTGTCTGATAGCTTTACACAGACTTCTGTTTTTGCTAACGAAATTGGAAAAGGAAATTTAAAAGCACATTACGATAAATTAAGTGAGAATGATCTTTTAGGAAATGCTTTAATAAACATGCGTGACAGTCTTCGATCCTATTCTGAGAATATGGAAGAACAGGTTCGTCAACGCACATTGGAAGTAGTTGAAAAAAGCGGGAAGCTTGAAAATGCGTATCGCGAAATTCGGGATAGTATTAATTACGCCAAACGCATACAGGAGTCTATTTTGCCGGCAGATGAAACAATAGCAAAAGTTTTTTCAAACTCATTTGTATTTTATAAGCCTAAAGATGTGGTGTGTGGCGATTTTTACTGGTTTGCACACAAAGGGGATGATGCCGTTATTGCTGCGTTGGATTGTACCGGCCATGGAGTTCCCGGCGCATTTATGACAGTAATAGGTAATTCGTTATTGAACCAGATAGTTAACTTTTCTGAGATCACTAGTCCTGCGCAAATATTAACGCAATTAGATAAACGTTTACACGAAACATTAAAACAGAGTGGCAACGTTATCACCAACGATGGTATGGATGCTGCTATCTGTCGTTATAAAATAAGCAAGGGCGAAATTACATTTGCCGGCGCTAAACGCCCATTGTATTTATTTAAAAAAGGTGAGCTCATAGAGATCAAAGGAAATAAATCACCTATTGGTAGTTTTGGCCATGAGTTAGACAAAAATTTTTCTGAGCATAAAATAAAAATAAATCCGGGCGATACGCTTTATATGTTCTCTGATGGTTTACAGGATCAGTTTGGCGGAAACGATGGAAAAAAATTCATGATCAAACGCTTTCGCGATCTTTTAATGGAAATACAATCTTATTCTATGGAAGAACAAGGCAAGCGTATTGAAAAAGAATTAACTGATTGGCAAAAAGGGTATGAGCAAACGGATGATATGCTTTTGATCGGTATTAGGTTTTAGATTTTACCACAGAGGTACAGAGTAACAGAGTATTTTTGTGATTGTAATTAAAATTAAACTCTGTGTTCTCCGCGTCTCTGTGGTTAATTTTTTTCTACTTATTACTCTCGTAACTTTCAATAATAGCTTTTACCAATTTGTGACGGATCACGTCTGTATTATCCAACTCAACAATACTTATACCTTCTACCTTTTTTAAATAACGTATAGCTTGCACAAGGCCGCTTGGTTGCCTGCTTGGCAGATCTATTTGCGTCACATCGCCGGTAACAATAAACTTTGCGTTAGAACCCATACGCGTTAAGAACATTTTCATCTGGCTTTCAGTTGTGTTTTGCGCTTCATCTAAAATAACAAAGGCATTATCTAAAGTACGACCACGCATAAAGGCTAAAGGAGCAATTTGTATGACACGGTTCTCAATATATTGGGTCAGTTTATCACTG
>JBDSFC010000516.1:0-3760 GCA_039919745.1 Bacteroidia bacterium
TGATCATACTTTCCATCATTTGTGTTGCGATAATTACCGGCTTACCAATTTCAACACATTTCTGAACTATCATTTTTTGCAATAACGGCACTTGCTCCATTGGTAATTCAACGCCAAGATCGCCACGTGCTACCATTATACCATCGGTAACATCAATAATATTATCAATTTCTTTTATCGCCTCAGGCTTTTCAATTTTTGCAATTACGCGGGCGCGTTTGCCTTTGTGTTTGATGATGTCTTTTAGTTCAACAATATCCGTAACACTTCTTACAAAGGATAAACCTATCCAATCGAAATCCTGTTCTAATGCAAATTCAAGATCACGAATATCTTTTACGGTTAAACATGGTAATGAAATTTTTGTATTTGGTAAATTCACACCTTTTTTTGAAGAAAGGATTCCACCAACTAAAATTTCGCAACGCACAAGGTCTTTGCCGTTTGTATCAATTACTTTTAAATGGATCTTTCCATCATCAATTAAAACAGTTTCACCAATTTTTACATCTTGTGGAAATTGCGGATACGTAATATAGATCGTATGTTCGTCGCCCTCGCACTCTTTTGTAGTAATAGAAATTAAATTACCATTTATAAGAGTGGCGCTATTATCCTTCATTACGCCAATACGTAATTTAGGCCCTTGCAGATCGGCTAAAATACCAACGTGACGGTTTAATTTTTTATTTAGTTCGCGAATGTTTTTAACGGTATGCAAAACAGCATCGTAATCGCCATGCGAAAAATTAATACGACA
Source organism: Bacteroidia bacterium (assembly GCA_039919745.1). GTDB lineage: Bacteria > Bacteroidota > Bacteroidia > B-17B0 > Aurantibacillaceae > Aurantibacillus. Next base: position 761 of record JBDSFC010000516.1, read on the forward strand.
AATATCCAATCCTTCCTTAAACATGCCTTCCAATACATTAATATCGGAGGTTGCAGGCCCCATTGTAGCAACAATTTTTGTACGGTTAAAATGACTCATAGTTATAGTTCTTAAATAAACGACATCTAAGGTAAAAAAATAAGGGGATGAATGAAATTATTTAATGGTTATTTTATCGCTATCTGAAATGAATGCAAATACTCAATCGTATAAAGTCAAGAACGAATAATCAAAATTTTATTTGGGCGCCCGGGCGGGCTTTCGCCACTCGCTCTTTTTATTTACCCTTCGGGATAAATAAAAAGGAGCTCAGACAAATGGCTCAATCCCTGGCGCAGATCAGGCAAAATTGTTATTCAATTAATCAAGAAAACTTCAATTTTTTTATTTAATAGTGGCGCAACCTTTATACGTCTTTTTATTATAAGTAATAGCAATACTTCTTTCTCTTTTCTCACCACTACCTTCTTCTGTACAAGGCTTATCGTTGATTGAAACGGCGAGATTATTTTCAGGAATCGTTATTTTGAACAAGTCATTATCCGCTCCGCTAAAATCTTTTTGCAGAACCAGGCTATCGGTCCCATTATCGATCAATAATCGCAAATGATCCGCAAAAAATTCTGCGTACCAGCCAGGCTCGCTACCTCTTGCAATAAGTAATAATTTTGTATTTTTTGCTAAACGCGAATTTTCGGGCGCTGTCTCTTCTGCAACTACAACAGTATCCTTGCTTATAGAATCGTTACTGTTTACATTAATTTGAATTGCTGGCTCAACCGCTTCTTCATTTTTAATATTGCAGGATACAATTGCTCCGGCAACAACAAAGCACCATATCCATTTCATACACTAGTGTTCTGAATGTGTGGTATCTTTTATAACGTTAGTTGAATCTTCACCCAGGTTAGTAAGTACTTCTAATTTACTGGTTGGAATGTTTTCCTGTTCACCTTCTTTAGGCACATTACAAGCTACAAATGCGCCCACAACAATTACAAATAATGCTACTTTTTTCATACGCTGTTTTTTATTAATTTTTAATTGTCATATGGAATACGTCATGTACCGCGCTTATTTACTTGTCGGAACATGACTATTTCATGTTATTTATTTTTACGTGAGATTACTTTTTCAACTGCCTTAACAATGTCTACAGAGTCTAAACCATATTTTTTCATTAACTCATCCGGTGTTCCACTTTCTCCAAATGAATCGTTAACTGCTACAAACTCTTGTGGTGTTGGGTGATTACGTGATAAAAATTGCGCAACACTATCTCCCAAACCGCCGTTCATTTGATGTTCTTCTGCAGTAACAACACATTTTGTTTTTAGAACAGATTTTAAAATAGCATCTGTATCTAATGGTTTAATAGTATGAATATTTATGATCTCAGCATTAATGCCTTTTGCAGCCAAAGCTTCTCCAGCTTCAATTGCTTTCCAGGTTAAATGACCTGTTGCAAGAATGGTTACATCGGTTCCTTCATTCAACATCACCGCTTTACCAATTTCAAATTTTTGATCGGCAGGTGTAAAGTTTGGAATAGTTGGTCTGCCAAAACGTAAATAAACAGGGCCATGGTACTCAGCAATGGCAATAGTTGCAGCTTTTGTTTGATTATAATCGCAAGGGTTAATAACTACCATGTGCGGTAACATTTTCATTTAACCAATATCTTCTAAGATCTGGTGCGTTGCGCCATCTTCGCCTAAAGTTAAACCTGCATGCGATGCACAGATCTTTACATTTTTTCCAGAGTAAGCAATGCTTTGACGGATCTGATCATAAACGCGACCAGTACTAAAATTAGCGAAAGTACCTGTAAACGGAATTTTACCGCCAATGGTCAATCCGGCAGCAATACCCATCATATTTGCTTCTGCAATTCCTATCTGGAAAAAACGCTCCGGATGATCTTTTTGAAAAGCATCCATTTTTAAAGAACCTGTAAGGTCAGCACAAAGCGCTACTACATTCGGGTTTGATTTTCCTAACTCTGATAAGCCTGCGCCAAAGCCAGAACGTGTATCTTTTTTTTCGGTGTAAGTATATTTTTTCATTTTATAATAATCTAACGGTTTGGGCTATGCCCGATTTTACTTCAAAATTTCTTTCAATTGTTTTTATCGTTTCTTTTGCAAATTCATACCTGAAAACAACTTTGTATTTGCCCGGTTGTAAATATATAATTTCGCTTTGAAGTGTGGGATTTAAGTTACAAACCCAAACCACTGTTTTTCCATCATCCACATAAATGCTGCCATAACCCGTGCCCTGCTTGGCAAATAAAATGTTGCCGCTGGTTGGGATCTTAATAGAATTGGTACTGCTTTGTTTTATTTCCACATCTTTTAAATGGATCCTCGGTAAGGTTAACACTTCCAGGTCGTATTTACCAACAATATATTTCTCTACTTTACCAAAATCCTGAACGTTTAGTGTTAGCAGCTCGCCGTCTTTTCTTACAAGTGTTGTTGGATAATATTTATTGATCGTTCCATCCAGCTCTAATTTTAAATAACCCTGTGGCGCATCTAATTTTATGACATTGTGTTTTCCTTTTACAATAAAAATATTTTTCTTTTCCTGTATTGGAATAGTATGAACAACAAGATCATATTTAAGATCCGGATCTAAAACCAAGGTGTCAGGATTACCGCGATGATTAATAGTGTGCAGGTAATTATATTTTACTTTTGTAGTGCCCGCTTCGTAAAAGGTCATATCTACATCAGTTTCAGTTGGCTTTTTTAAAATATCCAACAGATCTACCTGAACTGTAGTTTGCGTTATGGCTTCTGTTAATACCAACTTTAAAACATCTTTAAAATTAGCCTCATTACTTACATCATAAAATTTTCCCATGCATGCAAATACATCTGCAAACTTGGCATCAAGGCCAACGCCAATAACAAATGGGCGAAGAAAGATTCCTTTCTTTTGCAGTGAAGCACTTACTTCGCAAGGATAGCCATTGCATTCTTCAATACCATC
>JBDSFC010000524.1:0-3389 GCA_039919745.1 Bacteroidia bacterium
GTTTGCACCGGTACACGAAATAATATCAATTTTTCCCTGGCGGATCATTTCTGCTAATGATTTACCTAATTCGGCTGTACTCATAGCACCCGCAAGTGTTACCATCATTTTACCACCTTCGGTCAAATGCGTTTCATATCCTTTAGCTGCATCAACCAATGCTGCCGCATTAAAATGTTTATAATGAGTTTCTACAAATTTTGAAACCGGGCCTTTATTTGCTGCTGACATAATTCTTTAATTTTTGAAGGGCAAAGATAAAATTTTTATGGGAAACGGGTTTATTAAATTTAGGTTAAATAAGGTCTTGCCACAGATTTCACTAATTTACACAAATTCTATCCTTTTAATCTGTGCAATCTGCGGCTAATATTTCACTCATAATTGCAGCTTTGCTGCAATAGAATTAATTTAAAAGAACGCTCTGAACATCACGCCTGTAGCGTTTTTTCTGCACGCCATAGTATTTAATATCACGGTAGATCTGTCTAAAATCCATCCAAATACCGAGCGAATAATATAACCCGTCATAATCAATAAGGTTTTGTTTGTAAGGAATGTACCTGTAACCGATCATAGAAGAGATGCCTATCCATCTTACCGGTTTTACAATGAATTTTACACCTGCGCCCAATGGCACAAACCATTTGGATATATTGGTTAACCCTGTGGCCAGCGTATCGCGTAATTGTGCCTGGAAACCACCAACACCCACCTCAAAAGGAAGGTCTATTTCAAGATACCGCCGGTTCAATAAAAAATACTCATAAAAAACGTTCACATAACCAAACCTGTTAAAGCTCGAAATAGCACTAAAAGGTGTATTGCTTTTTGAGAATTTTGTCAATGTATATAAACCAAAGCCAAAAGTGTGGTACTCATTTACAATAACACCCAATTGAAAACCACTTAAATTGGTAAGATTATTTGTTACAAAAGAATTCCGACTATCGATATTGGCATAAGGGCGTAGTTTTTTAAAACGAAAAGTGTGTAAAGAGTCTTTAGTGAGTTTTTTTGTAAGCGAATCGATCTTTTGTTTTTTTATAGAATCGTTTTGAGCAATTGAGATCTGGAAAAAGAGCAGGCTATATGTTATCGCAAGAAAATACCTCATTACTTCTTCGACGAAAAAAACAGAATAAAGTTTAATATTAAATAAGAATATTTAATGTACATGTTAAACGAAAGTACATAAAAATAGCGGAATGATTTCCATTAAAAAACGTTAATGTACTATGAGAATTGCTTGCTAAACAGATCACAGGCTTTATAAACCAATTGAAAAACATCTTCAAAGGTTTGTTCTGTTCCGTAATATGGATCAGGCACTTCAAGATCTTTACCGGGATAAACTGAATTTAAGAACAAGCTTACTTTTTCTTTTTGTTCGTTATTTTTTGTAAGCGAAAGAACATTCTTTAAATTACTTTGATCCATCACATAGATCTTATCAAAAACATCAAGATCGGAAATATTAAATTGTCTTGCCCTTAATTTTGAAAGATCAACGCCATTCTTTTTCGCATTGGCAATTGTTCTTTTATCAGGCGCTTCACCAATATGATAACCTGCTGTTCCGGCTGAATCGATATCCACATTTAAATTGTGTTTTTCTTTTAAATGTAACATTATACCTTCTGCCAATGGAGAGCGGCAAATATTACCAAGACAAACAAAAAGAATTTTTTGCATCAAGAAATTAATTCTATTTCGTAACAGTTTTTAAACTTAAAAGATTCATAGAGTTATTACCCAAACCTTTTATCTTATGATTTACCAAACGTATAACCTGGTCGTAATACAATGGAATGATCGGCGCATCATCAATGATCATTTTATCCATTTCCTGGTACAATTGTATTTTAGCGGATTCACTCGTTTCACGCTGTGCTTTTTCAAAAGCTTTGTCAAATGCAGGATTGTTATAGTGAAAATAATTTGAGCCTTGTGGTGAAAAATTCTTGCTATAAAATAAATTCATAAAATTTTCTTCATCAGCATAATCGCCTACCCAGTTTTTTTTGAAAAAAGTATATTCACAATTATTAATTGCCTGGCGTAACACTGATGTTTTTTCGATGCTGATCTGTATATTGATATTACATTGTGCTAACTGTGATTGAATAAATTCCAATTGCTCTTTGTAATTATCTACACTATGCAGTGTGATCTCCGGCAGGCCTTCGCCATTGGGATAACCGGCATCTCTTAAAAGTTCTTTTGCAAGTTCCGGTTTGTAGCTATATCCTTTTACTTTTTCAGGATCATAGCTTTTCATACCTCTTGGAATAAAACCTTCATGGGCAGCATAACCAATATTATTTCTTAAATATTTGATTAGTTTATCCCTGTCAAAAGCGTAATTAATGGCTTGGCGTATAGATTTTAATCTTAAAGGAGAGTTGCGAACCGAGGCAATCTTATCATCAATTAAAATACCGATATAGTCTGTTTTCATCCATGTGTGTTTTTGCAGGTAGAATTTTTTGGTATATACTTCCTGTAGTTCTCCTTCTTTATCCAACACTTCGTTAACGTTAAAAGCATCTGCTCCACTAAGCATATCAAACTTGCCATTTAATAATTCCATAAAGGCAGTTTCTCTATCTTTTATAAACGAAATAGAAACGGCATCCAGATATGGTAATTGTTTATTGTTGGCGTCGCGTTCAAAATAATGTGGATTTTTTACAAGAATGAGCTTGGTGCCTTCTTCCCACATTTTAAAAGCAAACGGTCCGGTTCCTACAGGGTTCCTTCTAAATTCCTGCTTATAATATTCAATAGCTTCATATGGAATAACACTAAAAAATTTCATCGTTAAAATACTTAAGAAGGCGCTGAAAGGTTCTTTTAAGCATATCATTAAAGTAGAATCATTTATTGCCTGGAAACCTTTATATTCTGTTTTTTCACTTCTGTCAATATTAGTCAATAGAGTAGTGGCGCTGCTTACTTTACTGTCATATAAACGGTTAAAGCTGTATACAAAATCTTTTGAATTTACTTTTCTGCCTTTGCCATTTTCAAAACAAACATTATCCTGGAAATAAACATCCGATCTTAAATTAAAAGTATAAACCAAACCGTCCTCACTAATACTGAATTTTGAAGCAATGCATGGCGTTACATTTAATTCGTCGTCCATTTGCACAAGGCCGTTAAATATTTGGTTTACCGGCCAGATATTTTCAACACTACTAGCTGTTGCAGGGTCTAAAGATGTTACCCCATTCATTTCGTTATAACTAAAAATTGTCCTGTTATCTTTTTCTTCTTCTGTATTAGTACAGGAAAATAAAATAAACAGGCAAATAACCGGAAGTGAGATTTTTAATTTGCGCATAACACAAATATCTTAATTGCAGGGTTTAAAATTACCCAAG
>JBDSFC010000532.1:0-8131 GCA_039919745.1 Bacteroidia bacterium
ACCGGGACCAGGAAGCAGTGGCATTTTTCAATATGGGGTTTACAATAATAAATTTATTTTCCAGTTTGGATTTATTTTACATGAATCTGATGGTATTATTGCCAATAACACTTCCTTTACTATACCATCAACTTACACGTTACAAACCAGTAGTATTTTGGGAACCAAAGCCTATTTTAATTTTAATAATGAGTTTTATATGTTAGGTTTTCGTAAAAACACTCTAAATAATATTGATTCTGTTATTTTATTTAAAATAAGTAACACGGTAACAAATTTTTCCAAAATAAAAGCATTTAAATATACTGGTATTAATAACATGATTAGTTATTCAGGAATATTGTATTTTCATGGTAGTTATTCAAATAAATTTATTATACAAGAACAAAACGCACTAGCCGGCAGCGGTATGTTTATTATTTCTGATGGAACACTTGTTGGTTCTGTTGGGTATACTTCTGCCCAACAACCTGTTATTCCTGAACTTTCAGCAAACTCCAGTTATCAAAACGCAAATACATTTATCCCCTTTATTAATAATCAATGGATAGTTCCCGGGCTAACAAATTCTCTGGCAGACTGCGAGTTATATACAATCGATTACAATTCATATGCATTTAATCTGATTAAAAATATTAACCCATCAACAGGTTTTCAAAACTCTACAGTTATGCCTTGGAGTAATTATGTGGTAATGAATAATAAGGTTTATTTTTTAGCAGATAATGGCACCACAGGAAAAGAATTATGGGAAACTGATGGTACCAGCGGTGGAACAAATTTACTTTTGGATATATATCCGGGTAATACAGGCGGGCCTTTTGCTACCGGCCGAATGCATGTTTCGGGTTTTAATTTGTTTTTTGTTGCTAACGACGGTGTAACAGGTAATGAGGTTTGGGTATTAAATAATGCCATAACGGGTGTTAAAGAAAATAAAGCTGATAACAGAAATATTACAGCGTATCCAAACCCTTTTAAGAACGAGGTGAAGATAAATTACACTTTAGCATCAGGAAATAATGAAGCAACAATTGATCTGATAGAAATTGCGAGCGGAAAATTAATACAACAACAGAATGTAAGCGAGAATAAAGGAACCACACTATTTAATACAGAAAATTTAAGTTCTGGAATTTATTTGGTAAGCATTAAGCAAAAAAATCACCCTACAATTTCGCTTAAGGTTGTAAATATAAAGTAAACTTACTTCTTATAATTTACCATATAATGAAGCCCAACGCTTTCTTTGCGTTTCATTGCCTGTTTGATAATTAAATAGCCAATACAAATTAAATTGCGAAGCTCACATAATTTTTGTGTGATAATAGTTTGATCATAAAGTGCTTCGTTTTCTACATATAAAATTTCTAAACGATCAAAAGCACGTTTTAAACGTAACTCACTTCGCACAATACCAACATAATTGCTCATTATTTGCTGAACTTCTCTTTGCGATTGTGTAATTAAGATCATCTCTTCTGCGTGCTCTGTTCCTTCTGCATTCCATTCAGGAATATTATTTTCGATATCAACTTTTTCAATTAAATTTTTTGATTGTTCTGCCGCGCGGTGTGCAAATACAATAGCTTCCAACAATGAATTACTTGCTAAACGGTTAGCGCCATGCAATCCTGTGCAAGCGCATTCGCCAATAGCATATAAATTTTTTATGGATGATTGTCCGTGATCGTTCACCGCTATACCTCCGCATAAATAATGTTGAGCGGGAACAACGGGGATCATTTTTATGAAAGGATCAATTCCTAATCCCATACATTTATTATAAATATTCGGAAAATGTTCTATAAATCCTTTCCTGTCAAAATGCCTGCAATCCAACAACACATAATCCTCACCCTTCATTTTTAATTCATTGTCAATAGCACGGGCAACAATATCACGTGGTGCCAAAGAGCCGCGTGAATCATATTTTTGCATAAACTCTTTTCCATCCTGCGTTTTTAAAACACCACCAAAACCACGCATGGCTTCAGTTATTAAAAAACTTGGGTTTTCGCCGGGGTTATAAAGTGAAGTAGGGTGGAACTGCACAAACTCCATATCCTTTACCATTCCTTTAGCTCTATATACCATTGCAATACCATCGCCAGTTGCAATTTTTGGATTGGTAGTTGTTGCGTATACATGACCTGCGCCACCAGTTGCCATAATAGTAAATTTAGAAAGCACCGTATCAATCACACCGGTTTTAATATTTACAACGTAAGCGCCGTAACAAGCTATATCAGCCGTTTTAGAAGTTACTGTTTTCCCTAAATGATGTTGTGTAATAATATCAATTGCAAAATAATGATCATAAACTGTAATATTTTCGTGCTCATGAATTTGTTCTAATAACGCACGTTCAATTTCAAAACCCGTAATATCTTTGTAATGAAGGATCCTGTGTTCGCTATGGCCGCCTTCTTTGGCAAGATCGTATTCCCCTTTTTCTGTTTTGTCAAATTTTGTTCCAAGGTCAATTAATTCTTTCACACGCTCAGTTCCCTCAGAAACCACCATTCTTACAATACGTTCATCACACAAACCTCCACCGGCGTTTAAGGTATCGGCAACATGTTTTTCAATACTGTCTTTATCATGCCATACCGCTGCAATGCCGCCCTGCGCATATTTGGTATTGCTTTCATCTTCATTACTTTTGGTAATTAAAATTACCTTGCCCTTATCTGCTACTTTTAGCGCAAAACTTAGTCCGGCAATTCCGGAGCCAATAACCAGGAAATCAGTTTTTATTTGCATAATAAATGTAAAAGTAAACATTTATAAACTTTATAGTTTGTATTTTTGTGTAAGAAATTATGAATATTCAGGATATACCCTATATTATTTACGTTGAAGAAACTCCAAACCCTTCAAGCGTAAAATTTGTTGCCAATAAATTATTATTAGTGAGTGGAGCAACAGCAGAATATCAAAATGCAAGTGAAACAGCAGATGCGCCTATTGCAAAAAAATTATTTCAATTTCCATTTGTTAAACGTGTTTTTATTGCTTCTAATTTTATTACCATCACTAAACAAGATGCTGTAATTTGGGAAGAAGTGCGTGACGAGTTGCGCGTTTTTATTACCGATTATTTAAATAAAGGAAATCCTATTATTAATAAATTACCGCAACAACAGGTACCAAAAGATTCTTCTTTTAAAGAAACAATTTCTATCAACACACAACATGTGCCACCCAGCAATGATGTAGAAAATAAAATTATTGAGGTGTTGGAACAATACATTCGTCCCGCAGTTGAATCGGATGGAGGCATGATCACATTTAAAGAATTAAAAGACGGTGTTGTTACTGTTCAGATGCGCGGTAGTTGCAGCGGTTGTCCAAGCAGCACAATGACTTTAAAAGCCGGTATTGAAGCACTATTAAAACGTTTACTTCCTGATGATGTAAAAGAAGTAGTGAGCGAAGCACTCTAAGTTTTAAATTATTTTTATTAATAATATTAAATCTTAAAACCAAACACTAAAAACTATTTATGCAAAAACCTTCCTTTAATGATATCTATATGGAGTTGGCTGAAAAGCTAGCTCAGCGTTCTCATTGCGTAAAAGCGCAGGTTGGCGCAGTTCTTACAAAAGATACCCGTATTATTTCTTTAGGATATAATGGTCCGCCATCCGGAACGCATAATTGTGATATCGAATTTCCAGTAGTTGGCTGTCCGCGTGATAGCAAAGGCAGTTGCTCTTTGGCGCTTCATGCAGAACAAAATGCCATTTTATACGCTGCAAAAAATAACGTGAGTATGGATAATGCAACGCTATATGTAACGCTTTCTCCCTGCATTTCATGTGCAAGGGTTATTTATACTACCGGCATTAAAAAAGTTTACTTTAAAGACAGTTATGCCAAATATAAAGGCCTTACTTCAGACGAAGGTGTTGATTTTTTGAGACGCTTTGGTGTAGAGGTAGTCGAATATAAAAAGAATGAAGCTTAAAAAAATAATAATCTGTTTATTATTCTTCTCTGTTTTTTTGCCTGTTTTTTCGCAAGAAAAAGGAACCGGGCCAAAAGAAAAATCCGTCAAATCTGAGCGTAAAATTGCTAAAAAAGCGCGTTTTGAGGCCCGTGAAAAGCGCCGTGCCGAGAGGGCTGAGCGGAAAGCCATAAAAAAATACCATAAGCGTTTGCAAACCAAAAAAGTTCGCAAACGTATGAAACAAAGTAAGCATCAATCAAAGCTTAATAACAATAATCAACGCGAGTCTTTTTTCAAGCGTTTATTCAAAAAGAAAAAGAGGAAAAAATAGATTTTCCATTTATCCTGTTTTTTTAACCACTTATAAATTTCACAGAACCACATTTTAACTTGTTAATTTTTTCTAAAAGCATTGTATGTAGCTTTATAGTATGAAAAAAATGTTAATAGAGCATTAAAAGTTTAATAAATTGACAATCAGTAGATTAATAAAATATGAAGTTTTTTGCTTGTTATTAATGCTTAGGCTTTATACTTTTAAGGCTTTTATAAGGTAAAAAATTAAGGTAATTTAACAGTATATGATAAAGAAGATTTACTTAGCAGTTGTATTGGTTGTTTTTACAGGTCTTGCGGCATTAGCGCAGGGTAACGGCGGGGCAATTAAAGTTGTGTTACAGGATAAGGCAACAAAGGAAGCTATTCCGTTTGCCAACGTTGTAGCCTATAAAGATGGGGTTCAGGTAGGTGTTGCCACCACAAACATGGATGGTGAGGCATTTATAAAGCCACTATCACCTGGAAAGTACATGGTTAAAGGTGTTTACGTTGGCTACCAGGCTGCAGAGGTTAAAGACATTGTAGTTGGGGGTGATAAAACTGCTTACATCACTATTGGCCTTTCAAACGGCGAAGGTGTTAAGTTAGATGAAGTAGAAGTTGTTACTTACCAGGTTCCATTGATCGATCCGGATACTAAATCCGGTCAAACTGTTACCCGTGAAGATTATCAGAATTTAGCTACTAAAGATATTAACTCAGTTGCTGCTACAACAGCCGGTGTATACCAGGCCGATGAAGGAAAAGCGATCCAGGTACGTGGTGGACGTAGCGGAAATACAACTTATTTCGTAGATGGTGTAAAAGTATTTGGAACACCTAATTTACCTCAACAATCTATTGAACAATTAAACGTAATTACCGGTGGGGTTCCAGCCATGTATGGTGACTTAACCTCTGGTGCGATCTCGATCTCAACCCGTGGGCCACAATCAAAATATTTTGGTGGTGTGGAGTTGATCTCATCACAATTAACCGATCCATATGGTTATAACTCGTTAGGTTTTAGTTTTGGTGGACCACTTTACAAAAAGAAAGATTCAACGCACCGCACAGTAATTGGTTTCTTCTTATCAGGACAAGGAAACTATATTAAAGATCCAAGCCCTTCTTTCGTTCCAATTTATGTTATTAACGAAGATAAATTACAAGAATTAAAAGATGCACCTTTAAGACCATCTCCATCCGGAACAGGTTTTGTACGTTCATCTGAATATATTACAAAAGACGATCTTCATACACAAAAATACAGGCCAAATGCAGCAGGCCGTTTGTTGGCATTAAATGGTAAAATTGATTTCGCGCCAACAGCAAACACCAACATTTCATTAGGTGGTTTTTATGAGTTCGCAGATAACTTCAATTCAACTATTACAAATAACTTATTAAACGCTGTAAACAATTCAAAAACCAGCAAAAGAACCGGAAGGGTAAATCTTTCGATCACTCAAAAATTTGGTGGTAACGGTAATAAAGAAAAAACACAATCTATTTTATCTAACTCCTTCTTTAAATTTTTAGTGAGTTATGAGAACGTTCAGGATAAAACCCAAAGTGCTACTCATAAAGATGATGTGTTTAATTATGGTTACGTTGGAAAATTCGATCGCCCTTATCTTGAAAAAGATTTTGCATACAACTATCAATACCAAGATGAATTTAATTTACACGGACAAAAAATAAATGCTTATGCTTATCGCGGAAGACAAGAATTGCCGGTACAATTTACACCTGCTGATATTAACCCGGATGCTTCATTATATACAAGCTATTTATTAGCTCATTCAGGTCCGGTAGTTTTTGGTAGTAACTACATTCAAGGTAATAACGGTGTAGTAAACGGAGATCAGCCAAACAACGTTTATAACCTATTTAATAACTTCGGTTTTTATCCTGCCGGTTATAGAAAAGAAATTAACGAACAATTCCGTATAGCAACCAGCTTTAATACGGATATTAAAAACCACGCTTTAACATTTGGTCTTGAATTTGATCAAAGGATCAATAGTTTCTATGGCTTAAACGCAACCGATCTTTGGAATGCTATGAGACAAGATGCTAATAACCATACTAAAGAATTAGATACAGCTAACGCAATTTTGGTTCCACAATTCTCAGGTTTAGTGCCTTATTATTATTATAATTATAAATACGACGCAAGTAAACAAACACAATTTTCTGAGCGCGTGTTAGATAAATTAGGCTTACCAAGAGATTATACCGGATTTGTAAATACAGATGCTTTAGATCCTAACGATCTTAGTTTAGATATGTTTAGTGCTGATGATATGTTCTACAACCAAGCTAACAGAACTGTTGGTTACAATGGTTTTAGCCATGACGGTAAAAAAACAGGAGGCAAAACAAATATCAGCGATTTTCTTGAGCAAAAAGATGATGCCGGAAGAAAATTATATCCAATCGGATCTTTCCGTCCAATTTATGCTTCAGTGTATATCATGGATAAATTTGACTTTAAGGATATGAAGTTTAACGTTGGTTTACGTGTGGATCGTTATGATGCCAACCAACAGGTTTTAAAAGATAAATTTGCATTGCATGAACTTGCTAAAGTAAGCGACCTTGCTTCATTAGAATATCTTCCTGCAGGTTTTGCTGATAAAATTCCAGGCAATATCTCTAAAGATGCAGCAGTTTATATTTCACAAGTTCCAACAGCAGGTAAATCACCAGGCTTTATTAAAGGATTCAGAGAAGGCGACAAATGGTTTGACTCTGAAGGTAACGAGATCTCTGATCCATCTTTAATTGCCGCTACTTCTGGTAACCCTGTGCCATTATTTAAAGACCGTACTAACTATGATAAAAAAATGTCAGTAGGCGCGTTTACACAATATGCAGCAGCTATTAATGTTATGCCACGTATTGCATTCTCATTCCCTATTTCAGATGTGGCCAATTTCTTTGCTCACTATGATATCTTAACACAACGTCCTACAGGTAATCAATTAAATCCATTGGATTATTATTTCCTTGATGCTGAAAGTAGCAGTCCGTTACTTACTAATCCAAATCAAAAACCACAACAAACTATTGATTATGAGTTAGGATTCTCTCAAGTATTAAATGAGCGTAAAAATGCTTCATTAACCATTACTTCATTTTACCGTGAGATGCGTAATATGATCAACCAACGTGTTATTACTGGTGCGTATCCAAAAACATATATTCAATATGATAATATCGATTTTGCTACAACAAAAGGTTTATCATTTGTATTTGATTTCCGTAGAACGGGTGGTTCAAGATATTCAGCTAACTATACATTACAATTTGCTGAAGGTTCAGGCTCAAACGCTAACTCTGGCGCTAACTTAGCACAATCAGGTCAACCTAACTTACGTGTTTTACAACCGTTGGATTTTGATCAACGTCATAGCTTTGTATTAAATTACGATTACCGTTTTGGTTCTGAAAAAGATTACAAAGGCCCATCATTAAAAACTAAAAAAGGAAAAGTGATCCAATTATTTGAAGATGTTGGTTTCAATATCTCATTCATCTTAGGATCCGGAACTCCATACACACGCTGGAGCAGCCCTGTTGTTTATAATGCATTTGTTGGTGGTGGCCGTTCAAGCATCGTTGGTCAGATCAACGGATCTTCAAAACCTTGGAGCTACAGAGCTAACTTAAGAATTGATAAGAACATTGAATTAAATTGGGGTGGTAAAACAGGAGAAGAAAGCAAAAAAACTGCTGGTTTAAATATTTACCTACAGGTTCTAAACTTATTTAACACACGTAATATTTTAGGAGTATATAACTACACTGGTAACCCATCTGACGACGGTTATTTATCTTCTACTTTAGCAC
>JBDSFC010000555.1:0-2681 GCA_039919745.1 Bacteroidia bacterium
GCGCTCATTAAAATTTTTAGAAGATGTATTAAAAAGATCAGTATACCTGTTTAGCGTATAACGCATTTTGCCTTTAAATACTTTTGATGCGCCCGACATAACACCGGGAAGCGTGTTTTGAATAAGCTTTGGGAAACGCTGATACCTTTCGGCAAACTTTATGCCCTGGTAAGATGGATAACCCGAAAGTAATTCATCACCACCATCGCCTGTTAAAACCATTTTTACTTTTTCTGATGCGAATTTAGAAACATAGCCTGTTGGAATTGCAGATGAATCGCCAAAAGGCTCATCGTAATGCTGAACAATTCTATTTACCACTTCATCAAAATTTTCTGACTTTACAATTCCTAAATAATGATTGGTGTTAAATTTTTTTGCAACAAGTTCGGCCAATTTACTTTCATCAAATTCAGATTCATCATAACCGATCGTGAATGTATTTATTGGATGATCGGAATAGTTATTCATTAATGCCACAATGGATGCAGAATCTAAACCTCCGCTTAAGAAGGCCCCAAAAGGCACATCGCAGCGCATTCTTATTTTAATGGAGTCTTCGAACAGGCTTGTAAATTTTTCGTGTACCAGCTGTGAATCGGTGATCATGTTGTTCTCATCGATCGACGGCATATCCCAGTACTTATATTCTTTAAATCCATTTTTATCAACCAGGATATAATGGCCGGGTTGTAATTTTTTTATGTCTTTAAAAAAAGTGTGCGGTGCAGGAATACTTTTAAAAACAGAATAAATTTCTAAAAATTCAAGCTGTGGCATTTTTGGAACACCGGCCTTGAACAAAGATTTTATTTCTGACCCAAAACTAAAACTATTATTATGTACAGCATAATGCAATGGCTTTTCACCTATCCTATCGCGCGATAAAAATAAAACCTGTTTTGTTTTATCCCACAAAGCAAATGCCCACATGCCATTAAATTTATTCTGGCAATCATAACCCCATTCTTCATAAGCTTTTAAAACAACTTCGGTATCTGAAGTAGTTTTAAATCTATATCCTTTTTTTACAAGTTCTTCCTTAAGCTCAATATAATTATATATTTCGCCATTAAGTATAAGCGCGAGGCTCTTATCATCACTAATCATTGGCTGGTCTCCTGTTGCCAGATCAATGATTGATAAGCGCCTGTGACCAAGACCAAGACAGTTATCAATAAAAAATCCATCACCATCGGGGCCACGGTAATTTATAACATCGGTCATAGATCTTAAAAGATCACGATTAACAATTTGTGTTGAATTAAAATTAAATATACCGGCAATACCGCACATTAAATTAAATACTATTTAAAAACGTTTGTAACGTTTCACCATTTTTTTTGGGATCAAAAAAAAGAGTACACTTTTCTTTTCCACTTTTTCCAATCATATTTGCTTCTTCTCTTTCAGTAATTGCAAATTCAAAGGCACTTACCAAAGATTGAACGTTTGATGCTTCGGCAAGAATAGCATCTACCTTGTCTTTAAGATAAATTTCAACATCACTTACCTTCGTTGCAATTACAGGGTTTCCAGTTGCTAAATACTCACCCAGCTTAAACGGAAAGCCAGCATTAGCATATTCAGAGTTAACCCTTGTCATTAACAAAATATCTGCTTCTTGTAAAAAGGAGTAATATTTATCATCTGAAATCAATCCAACATATTTTATTCGATCATTTCCCTTTATTTCGTTCGTGATTTTCTCGTTTATTTTTCCAGATAATGTTAATTGTACGTTTTCAAATCGTTGTGAAATAATTTTAAAAGCCATTAAGAGATCTATAATTCCATCCTTATTGCCAAACGACCCGCTATACACCATATTAATATCCTGACTAGTTTTAGGGACATCAGAAAAATTTATATGTAAATTTTCAGCTGAGACAGGGATTAAAACTCTAGATCTTAAATGAGAATATTTCTTAAAAAGATACTCTGAAATTATTACTACACCATCAACTAATGAATTTAGCCGTTTCTGTATCAAATTACTCACCTTATATTGAATCCGTCTTTGAAGGCTTTCGTTCTCTTTTGTCAAAGAATAGTCTTCTACAATGTCTGTAATTATTTTATATCCAATTTTTTTTCCTGCTACCGCAAATAAAATATTCATCAAGGTAACATTGTCGTATAGGAAAAGAATGTTTTTTTCACCAGGTAAATAATTATTTTTTAAAATCATTTTTATTTTAAAATATGAAAAAAGGTTTTGAAATTTTGAAAATCGTATAAATTGAAATGCAACATTTTTTTCACTTCCACTACTTTCATTATTTCCATTATTCTCTGCGGCAATTATAATTTTTACTTTATTTTTACTGGCCAGGTATTCTGCAAAAAGCCTGATGCGTTTTGAACCTGCCATGCCATATGGATAACCTTGATCAGAAAGAAAAATTAAATTCAATGTTTAAAGCGTTTTAATAACTTTAGCCGGATTGCCTGCAGCAACTACATTTGCAGGAATATCTGAAACAACAATACTGCCCGCCCCGATCACGGAATTTTTTCCGATTGTAACGCCTTTTAAAATTTTAGCTCCTTCGCCAAGCCAAACATTGTCTTCAATTCTTATAGCTTTTGGCTTTCCGGCTCTTGGATCATCCGAGTGCCAATCCGAATCTGTGATCAATGTATTAGCGCCACATCTTACGTTCTCGCCAAGCTCGATC
>JBDSFC010000091.1:0-6076 GCA_039919745.1 Bacteroidia bacterium
TCACGGATGTACGGGTTCAAGTCCCGTCCCGGGTACGGAAGGGGACTTTTGGTTATAAAGACCAAAGTCCCCTTTTTTCTTTCCCAGTATCTTATCTGATAATGAGGTTATTACATTTAAAACTTCATTTATTTCGTTGGTTCGGAAACGCCCTTTTTCACGTTCATAGTAAATTCCTTGTGGAAACATTATTTCTTGTAGTTCTAACTTACCTTTATAACCATTAGAAGCCCATAACTGTGCGGGATTCAAGAGCAATTGCATATATTTTTCTATGCGTTTTACTAGGTTCGAGTTTTTGAAGTCAAACTCTCCTATTTTCTGTTTTACTTCCATGCGTTCTTTAATGAATTTGCCGGAAAACTCAGTATGTAAGTCTTTATTTATTTCACCCAAAGCGAACCGCTCATTTATGGTGCTTATTTTTTGTTCTGCTTCATTTAACCGCACTTTTAACAATTCAACGTTATCTCCGTTATCTTCTATGGTTTTGAGGCAGTACTTGGTAAATTCGTCCTTAATTGGTTCTAAATATCTTACGGCTATGGTAAAGGCAGACAATTCTTCAATAAACTGGTCATTTAAGGCTTTTGCACTCCTATTACACTTACAACCCGTTTTATTACACTTATAATACCAAAGATTTTTTGCCTTTACAAGATACCCGCAAAATGATGATCCACAAGTGCCACACTTTAAGAAATTTTTTAACGGGACTTCTAAAAAATCGTTATTATGTTTCCAAGTGGCGTTCCGGGCTTTCATATCGTTAGCCTTTAAGAAAATTTCTTTGGTTATTAGTTTTTCATGATTTCCCTCAATCAATTTTCCATTAAGCCAGTTGTGAGATAATATGCCACAATAAAACGGGTTCTTTAAAATTTTGTCTAATCGCTTTTTACAAAGCTTTAACCCTAACGCATCTAATTTTTTCAAAATCTCAACATTAGACATTTTATCTGCTTTCCAATGAAACGCTTTTTTTATTAATAAGCCAGTTTCATTAACTGAAATTATTTGCCTTACTGGAAGGTCTGTATTATATCTTTTATGCCTTGTAATTTGATTATACCCGATAGGTGCTTTTGTACACCACCAACCCTCCATTAGCATAGAAATCCCGTTACTTATAATTTTCTCCCGTTTTAAATCGTTATCGTACTCAGCAAATATAAATTGCATATTTTGCTGCATTTTGCCTGTTGCTGTATCTGTATCAGCGGGATTGTTTACCGAATAAATTTTTATGTTTTCTTTTCTTAGCTGAGAGGCAATATAAATAGCATTTGCACCTGAACGGGAAAAGCGTGTTACATCTGACACAACTATAAAAGAAATTCTTTCTTTGCTGCTTCTCACAAATTTGAGCATCCTGTTAAATTCATCTCGTTCGTCTGTCTTTGCGCTTTCATATTTGCCACCAAATACACCCAAACAATTAAAGTTTTCACGGGCTATGGCATCAATATTTTCCTTTTGTTGGGTATCAAGGCTAAATCCTAATTCCTGCTCTTTTGAAGATACCCTTTCATACCTTACACAATTTTTGCCCCCTAACCTTTCAGCAAATTTTGATGTTTTTGCAAAGGTTATAAAATCGTCAAGTTCCGAATTGTTCGTTATCGTCTTCATAATCTTCTATTTTTTCTTTATTCTCATTTTGCTGTTCATGTATAAATAATAATTGTAACACTTTAGCAAAACTCATAATTATTTGAATTTGTTTTTGTGCTTCGGCTTCTGTTATATTTTCAAAGCCTTTGTACTGTTTTAATTTTTCATAAGTTAATTCTGCTTTTGCAGTATTAACAATTGCGTTTGCTTTCATGGCTACATACAATAAACTGTAAGTCCTTTTGTAAAGGCGGTTACAATAGTTTGGAATGTTCACCCGTAAGGGTGTAATAAAACGGTATGTAGCGAAACAATAACCTTTTTAATACACCTTTGTGCAGTATTTAAAAGAACGTAGTTTTTTACAGGGCTTTTGTAGCGAATAATTCACCTGTATTTATTTGCACTTTATAAAGTTATTTTTTGTGTATTCTCAATTTTGGTTATTTGATTTTTATGTTTCTTAATGATAAATTCGCCAAATTCGCCTGAATTTAAAATATCTATTATTCTATCTTTTATGTTTTCAGATTTTTTTAATTCCAACGCTTTTATTTTTTTGTCTTTAAAATGTATTGTGATACTTTCATAATCGCCACTATGTACTACTTCAAACAATTTATTTTCTGCATAAGATAACAAGCCTAATTTTGGCACTACATAATCAGATAAATCGGAACGTAAAAATTTATTAAAAATAGATGTTACCGATACAGTTATGTAAGTATCAAATAACAACCTGTTCTTATCTTCTTCTGTGTAAAACTGTTCTTTTGTTTTATCTATAATTATAAATTCACCATCTAAAAAAACAGCTAGTGATAGAGGCAATCTCTTTAAAGTACTTTCTGTAATAATAATATCTAAGAGCGTAAAACTTAAATTATCAATTGTATTTTTATATTCCGGCGAAGCTAAAAATTTTGTCAATTGCTCTTTTTGATCTCTTGAAAGTTTTAAATCTTCAATATAATTTTTGGCTTCCTGTGCCTTGGCAATAATTTGTTTTGCTTTTATAGGTTGCAAGAAATTTTCTTTAAACTTTAAAATAATTGGCAAACTTAATCCCGCCTCTCTTAACTGTTCTACTATTTTATACCAAATAAATTCGGAGAACGTAAAACGTTTGGTAGTTAAATTTTCCTTACTTGCTAAAACTGTTTTCCAGTTATTCAAATTCCTTAAATTAATTTCCAACTGCGTACCAAATAAAAAAGGCTGGTGTAATTGTTCAAATAGTTCGCCAACATTTTCAATAACTTCTTTACCAAAAAAAGCATTTAAGTCTATCGCTAATTTGTTACTTATTGAATTGTTTTTATTTAGTGCCTTTTTCATATTCAAATATACGAATTAATTTGAATTATTTACATTAATGTAATAAATTGTTATACGGTATAGCTTTTCAGAGGTTTCAAATACAAAAAAATAGGTTTTCCTAAGCAAAAAAGCCGTAAAACCTATAAGCCGTGCAAGTTAAGTGCAACTTGCACCTTACTTTCAGTAACATTTCAATTACTTTCAATAACATTTCAGTAATATGAACCTCACTTTTTGTAACATTTGATTCGCTGACCTTACTTTCAGAACTTCGCACTTAACTTTTCGTACAAAGCTTTTTTTGCACTTTACTTTCAGAATAAAAACCCAAATAATCCAAGATAAACATTGATTATTTACATTAATGTACATAAAAGGAAAAAGAATTATGTGCTCTGAATTGACTTTAATCTTGTTTAAGCTCCTAATAACAATTTAATTCTATCTTTGATGAGATAAGTGTGTAAGAATTAAATTCTAATGAAAGAGCAAATTGATAAACTATACGATAGCCTCAACGAAAAATTAAAAGGTAGTTTTTTGCCTACATTCATAGTAATTTGGCTAATTCATCATTGGAGGTTCATTTTTATCTTATTTAATTTCGATTCTTACTACTTTTTAGATTCTAAATTAATTAAGTTACAATCCTATACAGATAAAGAAACATGGATTGGTCTTTGGCTTTGTCCGGTGTTATGGTCATTCGCCTCAATCATTTTTTATTATGTATTTAGTAGTGTTAGTGAATTTTTGAACATTAAATATCAAAATGTAAGGAAAAAAATTTATAAACGATGGGACGATAAAAAAATCAAGACGATTCAAGAATATTTGGAAAAGGTACAAGAAAATACAAATTTGCAAGGTCTGGTATCAGAGTTAGAAAAACGAAGAGATAGTTTATTAACTATAAATGATAGAATAGAGAAAGATCTTACAACTGAAAAGACATCAAATGTTGTAATTAGCAAATCAGTGCTTGATAAAGATGCCAAAATAAGCTCGCTTGAAAAATTAATTGAACTTCGTGAAAAGGAAAAAGAAGAAGCAAATAAAAAAGCAAGGGAATCTTTAGAAGAAATTTCTAAATCTGTTAAATTTAGAGAGGGGAATTTTAATGGAATGCCAAAAATCTCTAATGACATATCCGATATTTTTGGTAACTCTAATTGGAATTTTGAATTTATTAATGAAGAAGGCAAACTAACAAGAGAATCGTTTTTTATGTCAAATCCAACAACCTTTAGAGTTAAGGATGAAAATATTGAATTGTCTAATATTAAATTTAATCGAATAGAAGGAACTGTTGAATTTTTCAAAAGTAATTCTAAAAGAAAATATACTGATAGGTATACAAAACTTATAATTAAAAATCCTGATAATTTGGTGGGAATTGAGCAAAATGGGGATGTAAAATATACTCGTTCAATGAGTACCCCTAATACAATAAATATAATCTCTGCCCTTTACACTTGGCCTGGAGGCGAAGTTAACGTTACTCATCAGATAAGGGACTTAATAAATAGAAATATTTATAATGGTATTGTAGATCCCTTAACTTTTGCAATCAATGATCCGCAAATAAATGTTAGAAAAGTTTTGAAAATTAAAGCCCATATAAGAGGGCATGATAAAGAATTTTCCTTTGAAGATGGCGAAACCTTTAAGTTAAATCCTTACGATATATAACTTGTAAAAAAAGCCCCAACAAAATTGTTGAGGCTTTTAATTTGGAATTAGTTTTTTGAGAGCTGCAAATGTAATTAAATTTAATTACTATCGTTTTATAACTTGCAAATAGGATATATAACCCGTTAAGATGGCAACACCTCCAATACCCAGCCACCTAAATACTTTATGTTTAAATAAGGTTCGGTCTTTGCTTTTTATGGTGTTGTTAAGGTTTTGTATTTCTACGTCCTGTAAGTTTATTCGCTCGTAATTATTCTTAATAACATCGTTATAATCTTTTGCGGCCAGACTATCGTTTTTTAATTCCGCATTCAGGTTGGTATTGACTTCTTGACAGACATTATTTAGTTCTGTTAATTCTCCGTTCCGGTAATGCTCTTTAATTAAATACTTGGATTCGCTGGGAGAAATATAAACCAATGTGTCTTTTCGCGTAGTATCGACATTGTTTTGCGTAAAGATATTATTAAGGGTGTCGGTAATATCTTTGTGGTCGAGCTTGTCAACCTGCTTATAAACGCTTACATATTTCGTTTTAATTTGCGGTGGCAATTTTAATAAAGAATCGTTTGCCGCTTTTAAAACCGAATTGGCTTTTAAAAGATTATCGACGTTTGCTAATAGTCGTTTGTTTTGTATAGCAATGCTATCTATCCGGGCATTAATGTATGTGTTATCTGCTTTTGGGATGGGCTTGAAAGCCAAATAACCAAGTATAGCACATCCTATACTAAGTATTCCAATAATTATGTTCTTCTTATCCATGATTTCAATTTTTTAATTTTTATAAATGTTTCTTCAGTGCATTCATAAGCGCATCAAATTCTTTTTCAATTTTTTTCATTTCGTTAAGCGTTAAATAAAAATCTTTATCGTATTTAACTTCATTTAAAAAAATATTGACGTGTTTTTTCTTTGCAAGCTTGTATTGTACATACACTTCAAAAGCACGGGCAAAAATTTCGTTACGTTGTTTGAAATATTTTTGTTTGGTCGCTTTTAATAATCTTGTATAATAATCGCTGTATTTGTCCGGCGTTTTCCAAAAGATTTTATTTAACAACCTTTCCATTAAGCCTTTTAAAGTGTTTTGCTTTAAGTGAGCTGTTGGTTTTGGGTTGGTATTTTTATCTCCTGATAAGGTGAAGGTGTTGCCCCTTTCAACTTTAAGCGCACCGTAGTAATCCAATGCGTGCCCGTATTCGTGTGCGAAGGAACCTACGCCCCCACCATGTAATAATAATTTTACCCGATCAAAATGCGCCGGCCTGTTAGCCAATTTTCTTGGACGTTTATACCGTGTCAGGTTGATAGTGAAAGAACCAGGTTCAAAATGGGCAACCGCTGATCCCCTTCCTCTAGCCCCAAATGCAATTGCAATTTTCTTTTTTAAACCAATTTTTGTTGGTGCAAAACCTAAAGCTTTATGAAGATCAAATAAGGCAAT
>JBDSFC010000092.1:0-3894 GCA_039919745.1 Bacteroidia bacterium
GTTACCCAAACCTGTTGACCAACCTTTACGATCTTATTAGGATCGTCTACAAACTCGTCTGCCAATTGAGAAATGTGAACCAATCCATCCTGGTGAACTCCAATATCCACAAAAGCTCCAAAATTAGTTACATTGGTTACAATGCCAGGTAAGCGCATGCCTTCATGAAGGTCTGAAATTTTGTGAACGTTCTCATCAAAACTAAAAACTTCAAAACCCTTACGCGGATCGCGGCCGGGTTTTTCTAATTCCAATAAAATATCTTTTAATGTTGGAATACCAACTGTATCAGTCACGTATTTTTGTAATTGAATTTGTTTCCGAAGATCTTTGTTCTCGATCAATTCATCGATGCTACAGTTTAGATCTGTGGCCATTTTCTCAACAATGTAATAACTTTCAGGATGCACCGCACTTTTGTCTAATGGATGCACGCCATTTTTAACACGTAAGAATCCTGCACATTGCTCAAACACTTTTTCACCCATGCGTGGTACTTCTTTTAATGCTTTACGCGATTTAAATTCGCCATGCTCGTTACGGTAATCAACAATGTTTTGTGCAAGCACAGGGCCAATACCCGAAACGTATGATAATAATTGTTTAGAAGCTGTGTTTAGTTCAACACCAACGGCATTCACACAACCACCAACTACTTCATCCAGTTTATTTTTTAATTGTGTCTGATCAACATCATGTTGGTATTGACCAACACCAATTGATTTCGGATCGATCTTTACTAATTCAGCTAACGGATCGGCTAAGCGGCGGCCAATAGAAACAGCTCCACGAACTGTAAGATCATAAGCGGCAAATTCTTCACGTGCTACGTCGCTGGCAGAATAAACAGAAGCGCCTGCTTCACTTACAACAATTACAGGAATACTTTTCGGTAAAACATCTATGTTGCGAACAAATTGTTCCGTTTCACGAGATGCGGTTCCGTTACCGATCGCAATAGCTTCGATATTATGTTTTTGACAGAAAGCTAAAACAACCATTTCCGCTTCAACTGTTTTGCGTTGCGGTTCGTGAGGATAAATAACAGTCTCTTCCAATAGTTTTCCCTGCTTATCCAATGCAACTACTTTACAACCTGATTTAAATCCGGGATCTAAACCTAATATAGCTTTTTGGCCTAATGGCGCAGCTAATAAAAGTTCACGTAAATTATCTGCAAATACAACAATTGCTTTTTCATCTGCCAAATGTTTTGTCATTAAACGCATTTCCGCTTCAATGCTTGGTTGTAACAAACGTTTGTAGCCATCTTCAATTGCTTCTTTAATTTGAGTTGCGGCTTCTCCACGAGAAGTGATCATTTTCTTCTCAATTAAAGCAACTGCTTCTTCGGTATCAACAGTAATATCTAAAATTAAAATGTCTTCTTTTTCGCCACGGCGCATAGCCAGCAAACGATGTGATGGGCAGCTCATTAATTTCTCTTCCCATTCAAAATAATCTTCAAATTTTTCACCGGCTTCTTCTTTTCCTTTGATCAAGCGGCTTTTGATGGTTGCAGTTCGTTTAAATAACTCGCGCATATTTTCACGCACAATAGCATCTTCACTCATTGTTTCAGAAATAATATCGCGTGCGCCTTGAAGGGCCTCTAAAACAGAAGTAACTTCTTTTTCTTCAGAAATAAATTTTTCCGCTTCTTCAAAAACCAAATTATTTTTTTGTTCTAAAATAAATTGCGCCAAAGGCTCCAAACCTTTTTCTTTTGCAATGGTTGCTTTGGTTCTGCGTTTTGGTTTATAGGGTAAATAAAGATCTTCGAGTTTATTTAAAGTCTCTGCGTCTAATATTTTTTCTTTTAGTTCTGGTGTTAATTTATTTTGAGAATCAATAGATTTTAAAATAGATTCACGACGTTGTTCTAATTGCCTGAGGCGTTCTATTTCATCACGGATTTGCATGATTTGAACCTCATCTAAACTTCCTGTAGCTTCTTTACGATAGCGGGAAATAAAGGGTACAGTTCCGCCTTCATCTAAAAGTTCAACAGTGGCATTTATGCTTTTCATATCGATCTTTAACAGATCAGCAATTTTTAAAAGTAATTTTATTTCACTCATAAGTTCATTCTGGTTTTTATAAATTTAGCCACCTTAAACGGCTTATTCACCTCTTTTTTTTCAACAATAAAGATTTTTTTGTTTATATTTAAAGTAGAAAAACCAACCATTTATAAACGAAATGCGTATGTTTCTATAACCATAAAACAAATTAATATGAAGAAAATTTTACTTTTACTTTTAGCCTTATCAGGAGTGCAATTAAAAAGCCAGATCTTAAATCCGGGCTTTGAATCTGTAACCGCGAATAAACCTAATAATTATAATACTACATTTTACAGTTATAATTCTTACCAGATCCGCGATACATCATTTGCCCACACAGGTTCGCATGCGGCCTATATCAGAGGTTTAACTGCCGCCAGTTACAGTGTGCAAGGAGCGGTATTAGGTGTGTTTTCCACTACAGGTTTACCTTCTTCATTACAAGGTTGGTATAAATGCAATATAGTTGGTGGTGATTCTTTGGTATTTAATCCATATTTATATCAGACCACAACTAATTCACCATATGCGATCGCTTATTCTTATACTACAGCTTCTACTTCTGTATTTAAGCAATTTACTGCAAGTTTTAATTTTACCACTTTTCCAATTGGTAGTGCAGACAGTATTTTTGTAAGTATTTATTTATCGGGGCAAGGATTTGATGCGCAAAGTGTGCACATTCCTCAAACAGGTACCTGGGCCATTATTGATGATTTGCAAATGGGACCGGATATTAATGTTGGAATGAAAGAAGAAATAGCTGAAGATGGTATTGAAAGCGTCTATCCTCAACCATCAACCAATATGGCATTTATGATCTACAATTTAACCCAGACATCTGAATGCGAATTAAAATTAATGGATGTAACCGGTAAAGAGATCAAAACCATTTTTGATATTGATAAACAAACTGCGGGTAAATACAAAGCAGAAATCCCTGTTTATGATCTTGCACCAGGTGTTTATTTTACGCAGTTAAAAGTAAATGGGCAAATAAGAACTTCAAAAATTGTGAAGCAATAAGTTTCTTTTTAGGGATTTATTTTAATATATTTCTTTTTTCGAAATCGCCAGTTAAGGCCTAATTCCACAGAATTTAACCTTAAATAATAGGGTTGAGGCTCGTCTCTTTGTATATTAATAATGTAGCGTGTACCAATAAGGACTTTAATTGAAATTTGTGATTTTTTGAAGGTATAACGCAAACCATTGGTAAGGCTTAGTGTCATTATATCATATATTTGGGTGTTATACGAATTAGTTATACGAACAGTATCTATGGGATATTGCGATCCTTTATACCTGTAAAATAAAAACGAAAGAGCAGGGCCGATTTCATATTTTAAAGAACCACCTATAAGTAAATGAAAAGGTTGTATTAAAAAGCCATAATAAGCAGGTGAAGTTTTATATATTGGCGCAAGAGTTCCTCTGAAATTTGTTGTAATACTTACCTGAGAAGCATAATAAAACTTGCTTTTAATTTGTTTAACTCTTTCAACACCCAAATCCCCAACAACTATAATACGCGAAATAAAATTACCGCATAAATAATAATTTGAAAATAAAGTAGAATCCTTTCGTTGCGCTTTAAGTATAATACAATTAATCAGGATTATTACTATAAGTTTGCATTTTGATTTTCTGCGCATTTTTTAATTTTATAAAACAATAGCCTATCGAAATACTTGGTAAAATAGGAATAAATTGATTTCTCATATAAGAGTAAAAAGTATTAGTTGAAATACGTAATTGAATGGGGATTTTTTCAAAAGTATATCTTAATGCGAAAGAAATGCCATTATAAAAAAGAAACTTCGATCTG
>JBDSFC010000159.1:0-5847 GCA_039919745.1 Bacteroidia bacterium
CAATTGTGCTATGCTGCCTGTTTATTTCAGCTGCGGTTATAAAAACAAAAAATTACAACACTACCAAAATATCAAAACTAAAAAACAGAATTGTTATTATTATGTTCGATGGCTTTGGTATGAACTATTATAATAATTCAGAAATGCCTTATCTAAAAAGTGCTATTAAAAAGGGATTTTTAAAACAGGTAAACGCACTCATGCCAACAGTTACAAATGCAAATAATACATCCATTTGCACAGGAACTTTCCCAGAGACAAATGGGATTACTGGCAATACTTTTTTAGACGAGAACGGTCATGAAGAATATATGGAGGATAAAAAATTAGTACTTGCCCCAACTATTTTTCAAACATTAAAATCATTAAATATCAGATCGGCTTTGATTGCCAGCAAGAAAAAAAGTGTTGGTTTACTTTCTAATGGAGCCGATATTGTTATTTCACCGGAAATAGCAGACACTTTCTGGACAAATAAACTTGGAATTCCGGTGAGCATCTATAGCGCTGATATTAATTATTGGAGCATGAAGGCCGGCCTATATTTATTGGAAAATAGAAAAGATATTGAGTGTCTTTATATTCATACTACCGATTACCCAATGCACATGTGGGCACCACAAGACAGTAATTCTCTTGATCATTTAAAGCAAATGGATCTATATATTAAAAAAATAAATGAAATCGCGCCGGATGCTATGATCTTAATTACAGCCGATCACGATGTTAATCATAAAAACTTATGCGTAGATATTGAAAGATCCCTCAAAGAAAAAGGTATTACTATTAAAACTGCTATTAGTGCTGAAAAAGACAAATATTTAAAACATCATCGTGGCTTTGGCGGTGCATCGTATGTTTATCTTAATAATGTAAACGATAAAGAAAAAGTGACAGTCGCTTTATATAAATTGAAAGGAATTGAAAAAGTATACACACGCGAAGAAGCCGCTAAAAAGTATCATTTAATGGATAAACGAATTGGCGATCTGGTTGTGCTGGCAGATTCCATGACAGTTTTTGGCATTCTTGAAAATGTAGCTGAAGAAAAATTACCTGCTACCTATCGAAGCCATGGTTCTGAATATGAGCTTAAAGTACCGATTATAATATTAAATGCGACAAAAATTCCAGAACCGGATTATTTTATATATAATAAAGATCTTACATCCTGGCTCTTTGAAAAAAAATATCACTCAACTATTTTCAATGCAAATTAATTCTTGTGTTTTTAAATTAACGCAAAATTAACTCCACGCTTCAAACAAAATCCTTTTCCGCTTAGTATTTCACTTATTTACAGTCATTCGTATTTAACAAGGTAAATTTAAAATTATTTAGACCCGAGTTATCTTAATAGTTTAATAAAATAGTGCTAATGCTCCAGTGCTATAGCAAAAGTATTTTTGTAACGAACAAATTAATCAAATTAAAAATGAAAAACACTTTACAAACACTATTATTAAGTACACTGCTCAGCGGTTCGGCCATGGCGCAAACAATTACCGGCCCAAGCAGTTCGCAATCACCTTATGTAAATCCGGTAATGGCAGGTGCATCCTTTACTTCTATTATAACTACCACTGATGTTATTGGCGGTTATAAAATGTGCGGAACACCTGATGGTTTAGGAGCTTTTGATAATGGCAATGGTACTTTTACATTATTAATGAATCATGAATTTGCAAACAACGCCGGTGTGCCGAGAGCACATGGACAAACAGGTTCATTTGTTTCTAAATGGGTAATAAATAAATCAACACTTGCAGTTGTGAGTGGGGCCGATCTTATTCAAAACGTAAATGTTTGGAACGGTTCAACTTATGTTATGTATAATGCAGCTACACCATCAGCAGTAGCAACTTTTACACGTTTTTGTTCTGCAGATCTTCCTTCAATTACTGCTTATTATAATAATACAACCGGTAAAGGAACACAAGAACGCATTTTTATGAATGGTGAAGAAAGCGGACCTGAAGGTCGTGTTTTTGGACACATTGCTACGGGACCAAATGCAGGAACAAGTTATGAATTACCATATTTAGGTAAGCATGCTCCTGAAAATATAGCAGCCTGTCCATATCAAAGCGATAAAACAATTGTTGCTGGAATGGATGATACTTCTCCATCAGGACAAGTGTATTTTTATATTGGCACAAAAACAAATACTGGCACAGAAATTAATAAAGCAGGTTTAGTTGGTGGAAATTTATACGGTATTGGCGTTACCGGATTACTAGCTGAAACTGCCGCATCGTTTCCGACCGCAAACACAACTTTTTCTTTAATTAATTTAGGAAACGTTTCTGCTATTAGCGGTGCTTCATTAAATACAATGAGTAACAATTTAGGTGTTACTACTTTTTTACGTCCCGAAGATGGTGCATGGGATCCTGCTCATCCTGCAGATTTTTATTTTAATACTACTGATGCGATCACAAGTCCATCTCGTCTTTGGAAATTACATTTTACGGACATAAACAATCCTGAAAACGGAGGCACAATAACAGCGGTATTAGATGGTACTGAAGGGCAATTAATGTTAGATAATTTGACAATTGATAATTCAGGACATATTATGCTTTGCGAAGATGTAGGCAACAATGCACATAATGGTTTAATATTTGAGTATAATGCTAATACGGATGCGCTAACCACTTTTGCACAACACGATGCAACTCGTTTTATTACCGGCGGTCCGAATTTTTTAACACAAGATGAAGAAACTTCAGGCATTTTAGATGTGCAAAATATTTTAGGCGCAGGAATGTTTTTAGTAGTTTGTCAGGCACATTATGCAATTGCAGGCGAAGCTGTTGAAGGCGGTCAATTATTAGCTTTTTACAATCCAAATACTTTTACTGCAAATCCTGAGGTTAATATACAAGGTAATTCTGCAAACATTGCAGATGGTAATATAGCAACAAGTGTAACAAACAATACAAGTTTTGGAACTGTTGGAATTGGTTTTCCTCAAACTAAAACTTACGTTATACAAAATACAGGTACAGGAACTTTGGTTGTAAGCAGTACTTTTTTTAATGGTGCAAATGCAAGTGAATTTTCTTTGGTAAGCCCGCCTTCATATCCATGGAATATTGCACCAAGCGCATCACAAACTATAACTGTTCAATTTAACCCAACTGCGGCAGGTTTAAGAACTGCAACAATTAATATAAACAACAATGATTTTAGCGAAAATGTTTATGATTATGTAATGGACGGAAATGCAGTTATTACAACAGGTATTGCTGCAAACAATATTCAAGCTGCATCAGTAAGCCTTTTCCCGAATCCTTCTAAAGATGAAGCAACAGTGAAAGTCGTGACTGAAAATTATGAAAAGATCACTATCAATGTTTACGATCTACAAGGTAAGTTGGTTAAATCGCCCATTGAAAAACAAGTTGAAAAAGGCGAACACGCGTTTACAGTAATTATAACGGATCTTAAAAACGGTTTATATTTTGTAGAAGTTGCTACTGGAAATAAAGTGACAAAAATAGAAATGGTAGTAATGCATTAATAGAAATAAAAGAAATCAAGGAGCCAGGTGTGCTAAATGCACGCCTGGTTTTTTTGGCATAAAGGAGAATGATTATTTACATGAAAAAAAGATATTTATTGACGCTTGCATTTTTTGGCATTTTGATCTGTTCTTTCTTATCTTTTAAGAATAGCAGCGAACAAAATTACTTTGCTAATTATAATATGCAATTATTAAACTTTGAAAACAGGCAATCACAACTTTTAAAAAATATTGAAAAAAGTGACCTTACATCCGAGATCGATAGAAACAAAATAAGAATACAAATAAATTTTACCAGGAACGCCCTAAAAAGTATAGATTTTTGGTTAAGGTATCTTGAACCAATTGCCTATAAAAAGATCAATGGTCCATTACCTGTTGAATGGGAAACAGAAGTATTTGAAAAATTTGAAAAACCTTATAAGCGTGAGGGCACCGGACTTACATTGGCAGCATTATATCTTGAAGAAGAGGATATTCAAAAAGATTCGTTAATTAAGCTCATCACAAGTTCAATTAATTCATGTCTAACCTATAATGCAGATTCAATTACAGCTGGTTTAAAAACGTATCATCACTTTTTTTTATGTAACCGCCTTTTTTTATTAAACCTCGCAGCAATATATACTACCGGTTTTGAATGCCCTGACACTTCTCGCATTATTCCTGAATTACGTTTAATGTTAACCGATGTTTCAGGCATTTACAATTCATTTAATGAAAGTTTTCCGCAAACAAACTTACCTGAAAATTATCTTACATTATATAAAAATGCACTTGCATTTGTAAAAGCTCAGCCTAATAATCATCAACAATTCGATCATTTTACGTTCATTAAAGATTATGTAAATCCATTGTTTGCTTTTAACCAACAATTAATCAAAGAATATAATGTAGTTAGTAAAAGCTATGTTGATTATTCGCTTAACAAAAATAGCACATCTATTTTCAGCAAGAACTTATATAATGGTCAAAATACAAAAGGTATTTTTTTAAGAGTAAACGATGCAAAAGTATTAGCTGAGATAGAAAAGATAGGAAAATTATTATTTTACGATCCCATTTTATCCGGCAATAATATGCGGAGTTGTGCCTCCTGCCATAAACCCGAGAATTATTTTACGGACACTTTAACAGCTACTTCGTTTCAGTTTGATGGCAAAACATATTTGCAGAGAAATTCACCTTCGCTTATTAATGCGCAGTATAACCATTTAATTTTGTTGGACGGAAAACATATTTCGTTACAACATCAAACCAAAGATGTGATCACCAACCCACTTGAATTAGGAAGTAATGAAAGAGAAGTACTGGAAAAAATATTAAGCTGCGTTGATTATAAAAAAGCATTCAAAGAATTTTTAAAATATACGCCAACCGAAAAAGAGATAAGTATGGAACATATATGTTCTTCCATTACTTTGTATTATAATAAATTCAGTAAATATTATTCGCCTTTTGATATGGCTATGAATAATAAAGAAAATATTGAAGAGCCGGTTAAAAAAGGCTTTAATGTATTTATGAGTAAAGCGCAATGCGCTACCTGTCACTTTGCACCGCAATTTAATGGTGTAAAGCCACCTTATGTTGGTTCTGAATTTGAAGTACTGGGCGTACCAAAAGATACCAATTATTCTGCTTTAAGTATTGATAAAGGAAGGTTTGGGATAAATCCGGCAACAGAAACAGAAAATGCTTTTAGAACCGGCACTATAAGAAATGCTGCTAAAACAGCGCCCTATATGCACAATGGTGTTTTTAAAACATTAAACCAGGTAATAGATTTTTATGATTGTGGTGGTGGTGCAGGAAAAGGATTAAAAGTAAATAACCAAACATTGTCATCAGACTCATTACACTTAACTAAAGACGATAAAACATACTTACTTGCATTTATTAGATCCTTAAATGAAAATGTCGCATTTGAAAAAGTTCCCGAAAAACTACCGGAATCAAAAATTAAAAACTTAAATAAAAGAAAAGTAAGTGGAGAATATTAAAAACCTAAGGGTGTTATTATATAAAGCGCTGTTTTTAACCGGAACATTATTATTTTTGGCACAATGCCACTCGCAAAAAAAGGTTGAATACGAATTGCCGGATGCAATGCTTGCACACGTGAAACCATTTTACGCAGCGCAATGCGAAAAAGGAAAAATTCTATATGATCTTAATTGCGCGGGCTGCCATACTACTAAAGTAAAAAGCAAAGAGATCATTCCTGATTTTAGTCCCAGTCAATTAACCGGCTATACTTTAAGGGTACAAAACGCACAACACGAAAAAAATATGCCAGATAGTATGGTAACAGAAGA
>JBDSFC010000246.1:0-2671 GCA_039919745.1 Bacteroidia bacterium
TTTCCTAGCAAGGCAGATGAGGCTGAACGATGGTGCCCATCTGCAATGTAAATGGAAGGGATAGAAGCAAAACGTTTGGAAACAAGATCAACATTCTTTGTATCACTCAAAACCCATAAGGTATGGCGTACTTTATCGGTTGTTGTAAAATCGTATTGGGGAACTGCTTTAGAAATGGTTAAGATCAAATTATCCAGATCTTTATCATTGGGATAACAAAACAAAACCGGCTCCGCATTGAATTCGCAAACCTCTAAATAGTCTTTTAATTTTTCTTCACGTTGTGTAATAGTTTGCTCGTGAACTTTGATCACACCATTCATATAATCATCAATACTGGTGCAACCAATGATGCCAATAAACTCAACATCATTTTTTACCTGGCGATAAATATAATAGGCGGGCTTTTCATCTTTTTGAAATACTTTTTCTCTTATAAAAGATTTAAAGCGACGTTTTACTTTAACCAATCTTTCTTTTGAACCTGGCTTTGTTCTTATGCCATCATCAAAATCAGGATTAATAACGTGTAAAAATGTAAATGGATTACCGCTTAATTTTTCTTTTAATTCAGAAGGATTATAACCATCCACACTTCGTGAAGCTACCAAATGTACTTTATCATTTGTTGGTCTTAAACCTTTAAAAGGGAGAACTGTTGCCATTTATTTTAAAGCTTCAATTAATTTTTCCGCCAATTCAACACCAATGCGTTCCTGCGCTTCGTTTGTAGCAGCCCCAATGTGCGGTGTTAAAGAAATTTTTGGATGTTTTAAAATAGCAATAGAAGGACGTGGCTCATTCTCAAAAACATCTAACCCTGCATGCGCAACTTTACCACTGTTCAATGCTTCTAAAAGATCATCTTCGTTAATAACACCACCACGTGCCGTATTTACAAGGATCACACCATTCTTCATTGATGCAAGTTCGTGACGGGTAATTAATTTTCCACCAGGTACATGAAATGTAATGTAGTCTGAATTTTGAATTACTTTATCCATTCCCACCGTTTTAATTGGAACAGAAACTGCTTTTGCGTTTCCGTTTATTTCAATATCAATTATTGCTTCAGTTACAAATGGATCAAATGCCAACACTTTCATTCCAAGGCCAAGAGCCATTTTTGCAACGGTTTGGCCAATTCTACCAAAACCTACAATGCCAATTGTTTTGTCTTTTAATTCAATTCCTTTTGCATATTTTTTCTTTAGCTCATCAAATTTATCTTCAGCATTGTTTGGCATTTGACGGTTGCTATCATATAAAAACCGCACTGTGCTGAATAAATGTGCAAATACCAGTTCAGCCACCGAGTTACTGGAAGCAGCAGGCGTATTAATAACGTTAATACCTTTTGACCTCGCGTAATCAACATCTATATTGTCCATCCCTACTCCACCGCGCGCAATTACCTTTAAGTTTGGGCAGGCATCAATAATATCTTTTCTTATTTTGGAAGCGCTACGCACTGTAATGGCAACGTAACCTTTATCATTAATTTCTTTCGCTATATCGGCCTGTTCAACTTTTTCAGTTACAACTGTAAACCCGGCTTTTTCAAGAATTGCTTTTCCTACGGCATCAATGCCATCATTAGCCAATATTTTTTTGCTCATAAGTAAATCCTTTAAATATTAAGAATTTAAATGTAAAGATTAATTACACAAAAAAATAGTATTCACAAAAAAAATTAGAGTTTAATACCTATTGTAGCTGAAAGGTTAACAGCATTGTATTTAAGGGTTGCTTTGGTTGGTAAGGTATTAAAGAGGTAATAATCTTCGGTGCTGATAGTTTTAACCCAAACTACGTCAAAATAAAAATTGTTCTTTGTTCTGAATCCTGCACCAATAGAGAAAGAATTTCTTACAAATTTTTCATTAAAACTGCCGCCAAATGGGCTTCCCTGCATGTTATAACCTACACGGATCATGATGGGTTTAATATTAAACTCAGAACCAACCCTTAAATTATGGCCCATTTTATATTTATTTTTTATAGCCGCATTTACTCCGGCAAAATCAGATACATCAGAACTGCTTAAAGATGCGGTTTTGTAATTCACCATTTCGTAGTCAATTCCAATAACTGATATTTTTTTTATAATGAAAGCCGTGTTTACGCTTATTTTTCCGGGAGTAATAATTTTGTAATTAAAAAGGCCACCACCTTCCGGGTCTTTTTGCTGTATTGGGTCTGTAGGATCTTTATCAAATGAAGTACTGATCGAATTATAATATTCATCTTTTAAAGTATAAACAGTAGGTGTGTGATAGTATAACCCTAATCTGAAATTGTCATTTATACGGGCAATACCGCCTAATTTTAAATTAATACCTGTACCGGTTGTTTTAAAATACTCTGTATAAGTTAAACTATTAAATCCTAATTTATCTGTATAGGCAAAGGGTAATCCATCAACATAAGTAGTACTGTAAGATGTAGGCGATGTAATTACTACACGCATACTATCCTTATCATCTTTTTCGGTGTGCGTTGTAGTGGATGTGTATTCGATCTTTGGAACACCAAGACTTAAACCAAAATAAAATTCATCTTTATAAGCGTAAGCATATGAAAAATTACGATCGTTCATTTTGCCGGTAGTAACTATGTCACGCGTTTGAAGCACTGTTCTTTTTGGATCGAGGAAAGGAAAGAATTTAGC
>JBDSFC010000297.1:0-3989 GCA_039919745.1 Bacteroidia bacterium
CCTGGTACAATAATAAAAAGATAGGAAAATTAAACATCAGTAATTTAAAAGCTATTACAAAAAAGGTTGTTTTGGTGCCGGTAAACAATACCAATGTATCAGTAACAAGTACTCAATTAAATGAGATCTTCAAACAAGCCAACGTAACCTGGTCGCTAAGTACGGCTCCAAATTTTACTTTTAATTTAGGGCAGGATGGCTTAGAAGCTGCAGATGCAAATTTGATGAATAAGTATAGCACTGAGATGCGCTCGTTAAGAAATGCATATCGTGATTTTGATACACTTTATGATAAAGAAGCCTGTTATTTATTTATGGTATCAAATTTTACGGATCCAAATGTAAAAGGTTACATGGTTAGAAATCGCGCTGTAGGCTTTATCAAAGCTGGGATTACAAATAAGGAAACGGCTCATGAGTTATCACATGGCGCTTTTGGGTTAGAACATACATTCCCGAAAATCGCAAAAAACACGAGTAATAATCTTATGGATTATTCAAATGGTAATAATTTAATTTTACAACAATGGACTCAAATCCAAAGTCCTAATTCCTCATTCAGTTGGCTTGACAATTCAGAAGATGGTAGTTATCTTGGGCCAGAAAATACGGCGGTAAGCGTGTTTAATTGGATCAATAAAATAAAAGTAGCTTACAAAAATAACGCTACACTCACAATTCCGAAAAATACAAATTTAATTGGACGGGCAGCTGCATGTTACCTTGGCTGTGTCCAATATGATTCTATTTGTGTTTATGTACAGGATAAAACTACCGACCAAACAGCAACGGTCGTAAACAATGTCGTTATTGGCACGGCGCAAAAAGTAGTATATAGTACAACTATAACGTATCAATGCATTATTATTGATGGAGGCAAAATAATTATTGAGGTGCCAACTGCGCGTTTAAGTAACATGTTGTATTATATAAAAAATACACAGACATTTAAGAACTTGATTTTATTTGTGAATGGTTACAGGCCTATTGTTAATGGTGATGGTGATGGCGACATTAGAAATCTGATTACTTTAGAGTATCCTGCATCCATTAATCAAATTGAATATGGCGATTCAAGAGGATATTGGCAAGGGATTGACGCGAAATTTATGGAAAGAATTGGCACAAGAACATCGGTATATGCTGACGGGCATCATAGCGTGGCTACATCTAATCATTTTACTGCTGTTAAGTTTAATGATGGTTATTTAAAATCTATCATTTTAAAGAAAAGTTGTGGTCTTTTTCCAAATTCAACTTTATGTTTAAATTGTGGTTCTGAATTTTTGCATACTAATCCAGCCCATCCAGCAGGATTCAATATTCGAAAAACAAGTGGTGAAAACGCAGCACAAGATTTGTTACAAAGAATTAATGATGGTTCAATAATTTTTAATAAATTAACCGATACTTTGGATATTGTTGCACATAGTATGGGCTATGCTTACGCCGTTGGAATGGTAAATGTATTAATTAATGCAAATATCCATTTAGGCAGGTTCTATATTTTAGCTCCTGAAAATGCCTGTAGTGGGGGTAATGATTGGTCCAAATTTAAGGAAGTATGGCAATATGGTAGTAATTTAGGTCAACCAAATCAAGCGCCCTTATGGGATCAGGATGGTGTCGCACCTCAATGTCCAGTACAAGGCATTAATACATTACCTCAGACAACTAAAGGTGGTAGAGCTTTTATTCCTGATGATTATGAGAAAAAAGGATACTTGGAAAGTCATACTGTAAAAAATTATGATTGGATATTTACGAAACAATTATTTGGAATGCCGGGATATGTTAAAAAAAGAAATTAAAAAATTAAATCTACTATTCATATTAGTTGTATTTATTGGTTGTGTAAATACACAAAAAGAGAATAGCTTAAATGAAATAATGCTAACAAAAAGTAAAAGCCTTATAGGAACTAACCAATATCTGAAAATTTACAATTGCGTCAGAGATTCTTTTAATCTATGGGTTTTGAATAAACTAGGTGCTGTGGAAGCTGAATTTACTTATTCATATTATAATGATAGTTTATTATGTTTTAACTCCTCTAAAGATCGTTTTATTTCTTGTGATTATGTTATAGCAAATGTTCCAGCAGCTACTGCTGACAATATTAATTTTGTATATGGAGAAAAAATAAACAATTTTTGGTATTTTTTTAAAGGGGCAACAATTGTGATCCCGAGAGAAATGGTTAAAGAGCATAATGTCAAAATTCCTTTAAACTATCAACAATTACATCAGATTGCGTTAAAGGAAATTTATTCTCCATATTTAACTAGAAAAGGAGAAATTAATAATGATTGGTTCACATCTGAGTTTGAAAACGTTGGTTGGGGTAACATAAAAAAACAAGAATATTTGGATTGGTGTTTTAAAGGCAAACGTTATACTAACGAAAAAGAATTTTACCAAGCATGTCACCTTTGTAAGGTTCAAACAAACTGGTATCAAAGAGATACTAATAATCCAATAAAACAACTTCTTCCAAAGGCGGACAATCTTCCTTAATACTTTCACTTATGCAAAACAGACATTCAATTTGCAAAACACTTGCATTTTCTTTTTTTATCCTATCAAACATCATTGTAAATAGCCAAACCGTAAAATACAATATTGAATGCTTTAAAAATAATATTTGCAGATTCAACTTTTTTAATAAAAATTTATATGGACCAAGTAGTGACGATTCAATATCATTAAATATTGAAATTCTTAAATCGGGATCAAAATTCTCATATAAAATTATTGATGTTAATACTTTTGCGAAAACCCCTTTATATAGCGATTCTTTATTAAAATCATTAATTATTGATTTCTCTATTAAAAATAATGAAATAGAATTATTGACTGAGGGAAAAACCATTTACAAATTAATAAAAGCTGCTAATGACAAAAAATATGGAAAAGACACATCTTCCTTCGGGGAATATTACTTTATGATGAATCATCCTAAAATTTTACTAGATACTTATTTTTATAGTTGTCTAACTCCTATGAAAAAATATTTCACTCCATCAATCTCAGAAGAAAATAGAAAAGTTTTAGTCCAAAGTCTTGGAGATTCTACTATTGCAAATTATTCTACAAAGATTAATTCAGAAAACAATCAATTACATGTATTATCCAACATTCAAACTGATTCAATGGAAGCAAAAGCCTATTTATATAAAAAACTAATTGAAAAACAAGGAGTGCAAATTAAAGAGTATATGAAAGAAAAAGATATGGTATATCTGCCAACAAAAATAACTGAAAATACTTATTTTATAATAAACTCCAGTAATACTTATTTTTTCAAATCTCAAATTGTTGAAACCAAAACTAACTATGGGAATCCTAAAGATATAATTAACAGCTTTAAAATTACAGCGATTGAATAGATAAAGTATTTCGTTCTAAACCCTACCCTTTTCGTATATTTGAGTATATGAAACGCCCCGGGCTTTTGCTTTTATTTTTTTTGCTATGCGCTTGTTTTGCTTTTGGGCAGCAAAACCCGGTAGATTCTTTAATACAACTTTTACCCGCCGCCAAAGAAGATACCAATAAAGTTAACCTGCTGTTTAATATCACCGAGCTGTGTGAGGAACCCGATATTTTAACCTATGCAGAGCCCGCCCTTAAACTGGCCGAAGAACTGGATTATAAAAAAGGCATGGCCAATGTGCTTAACAACATTGCTTATGTATACGATCATAAAGGCAACTCCATAAAAGCCCTTGAATTATACCAGCGCAGCCTTGCTATTAATTTAGAAATAAACAATACCGCCGGTGCCGCCAACTGTTATTATTTTATGGGCGATATTTATCAGAGCCAGGGCAATTTTAAAGACGCGCTTGATCTGTATCAAAAAAGTTTAACCATTCGCGAGCAAAATAAAGACAGGCAGGGCATTGCCCGCACTTTAAACCAAATGGCCATTATTTATTCGGGCCTCAACAATTTTAAAATTGCCTTAGAGTACTTTAAAAAAAGCC
>JBDSFC010000300.1:0-7590 GCA_039919745.1 Bacteroidia bacterium
GTGCACAAGGCCATATTTACTTATCAGGTTTTCTGATTGTGTACCTTTTCCAGCGCCCGGAGGGCCGAATAATACAAGGTTTAGCATTTTTTTCATACTCATTGTTGTTTTAAAATTTTAAGCAAGAACGTATATCTCTTTTAAATTTCTTCCAAAGCCATCATAATCCAATCCGTATCCAACTACAAAATCATTCGGGATCTTCATGCCGTAATAATCTATTTTAAATTCTTTTTTATAAGAATCTGGTTTTAATAATACAGTTGCCACTTTTATTTGTTTTACATTTTTACGTTTCAATACAGTAATTAATTTTTCCAATGTAACTCCTGTATCTACAATATCTTCAACTATTACAACTGTTCTATTTGTAATATCTTCAGACAAGCCAATTAATTCCGTTACAATTCCACTACTCGTTGTACCATGATAACTTGCTACTTTAATAAAAGATATTTCGCATGGAATGGAAACTTCTTTTAAAAGATCTGCAGCAAACATAAAAGAACCGTTTAGTACAACTAAAAAAAGAGGTTGTTCTTTTTCAAGTTCTTTATTTATCGATGCAGCAATTTTTTTAACAGCATCAGATATTTGTTGTTGAGAAATATATGGCTTAAATTGCTTATCTTTTATAGTAACGAGATCGCTCATCGGTTAACAAATATAAGGTTTTTTGATATTTGTATATTTGCATAGTGGCAGAAACAGGAAAAAATATCGATTTTGCAGCAGATTTACTCTTAAAAGGTAAATTGGTGGCCATTCCAACCGAAACAGTGTATGGCCTGGCGGCCAATGCGCTTAACGAAAAGGCCGTTCTTGCAATTTTTGAAGCAAAACAAAGGCCTTTTTTTGATCCGCTTATTATACATGTTCCCGATATTGAAAGTATTGCTAAATATGCTGATCTTAATGATTTACGCTTGCAAAAACTGGCAAAAACCTTCTGGCCGGGGCCTTTAACCTTATTATTACCAAAAAAAGAAAGCATTCCGGGTATTGTAACCTCGGGCCTGGTGCAGGTTGCAGTAAGAATTCCCAATCACTCATTAACACTTGCGCTATTAAAGAAAATAAACGTTCCGTTAGCCGCGCCAAGTGCGAATCCTTTTGGGTATGTAAGCCCTACAGAACCCACACACGTTGCAAACCAACTTGGCAATAAAATAGATTATATTTTAGACGGTGGTATTTGTAATGTAGGTTTAGAATCTACAATAATTGGTGTTGAAGATGATAAAATATGTGTTTTTCGTTTGGGTGGATTAGCTATTGAAGATATCGAGAAAATAGTTGGCAAAGTAGAATTAAGGATCAATAACTCCAGCAATCCAAATGCGCCGGGACAATTAAAAAGCCATTATGCGCCTAAAAAACCATTGTTTATTGGCGATATAAAACAATTACTGAATTTAAATTCCGGAAAAAAAATTGCGGTAATTTGTTTTGGAGAAAAAGACCTTCCAAAAGAAAATGTGACACTATTTGATCTTTCAAAAACAAAAAATTTACAGGAAGCCGCCATAAATTTATTTAAATATTTGCGTTTAGCAGACGATTCAAGTGCTGATATTGTTATTTGCGAAGAATTACCAGAAACCGGTCTTGGGCGAGCTATTAATGACCGGTTAAAAAGAGCTGCAGCTCAT
Source organism: Bacteroidia bacterium (assembly GCA_039919745.1). GTDB lineage: Bacteria > Bacteroidota > Bacteroidia > B-17B0 > Aurantibacillaceae > Aurantibacillus. The sequence continues at coordinate 1,653 of JBDSFC010000300.1, forward strand.
TAAATTACTCAACAATTAATTTTTTGAATTTAGCGCCTGTTTTACTTTTTACTTCTAAAGTATAAACACCATTCGTAATTTTAGAAAGATCAAGCGAAGAATATTTATCGTAAAAAGAATTCTCAAACACAACACGTCCCGTAACATCAATTAACGAAACTTTATAATCGTCGCAATCAGACATGCTAATGTTTAAAGTTTCATTTACAGGATTAGGGAAGAAATTAAATTCAAATTCTTTGGCATTTTCTTTTATTCCAACCGCAGAAGTATTGGTGTACCAGATCGGTGATGTAACTATCCATTGACCGTCCGCTTGTTTTATTTCAGCAAAATAATAATACTCGGTACCGGTAATTAATGAACTTGCGTCACTGTACACTGCGGTATTATTATTTAAAGATGTATATACAACGGTTGGCAACGTGCCGGTATGATTATTTATTCCTTTCCAGATCTTAATGCTATCTGCTTGCTCACCATCCATATCATTATGCGTTACATTAAAAATAGGGTTTACACTTCCGGTTAAAATAGAACCCATAATATTTCCATTCATATTAAAATCAATTTTTGCGTTCCAGTCATCACTGCCATAAAAATGCATTTGTTGCATAGCTGTCGTTAGATCAGCACGGGTAAGCGCAGGCATTAATACCACTAATCTTCCCGCAGTGCTTCTTCCAAAAGTTGTGTAATGATTATCATGATCATAACCACAACCTAAATGATAACCAACCGATAATAATTTTTTGTAATAAGAAAAATAATCACCTAAAGGATAATCGCTGTAATTTGTAAACGTGCTGAATGCTAAACCGCTGCGTAATGGTGTGCCAACAATAGCGCTATCATAAGCGGCATTGTATGCTGAATAGGCTAACGCGGTAGAAGATGTGCCATTGGTTGTATAATCGCTATAACCCGGATGCGCTAAATAACAAAAAGCTGATGAATTATTTTTTACTTTTCTAAAAATTCCATCGTAGTCAGTTTTAGCATTAAAAACATCGTAGTTATTACCAACAACTCCCGGTACTGAAGTTTCCCAACCTATTAACTGGTTAAAACCATAAATAACCATATGGCCATTGTAAGTAGACGATACGCCCCATTCCATTCCAAATAGCGCTAAAAATGTTCCATCCTGATTAGCGGAATTTGCCATTGCTAAACCCGGTTGATAGCTTTGAATTCTAAATCCGGGATTGTGTGAACTTGAATAATGATTATGTTCTGATACACCTAAAAAATCAAAATGCTGGCTTAGTTTTGCGAATGCATAAGCGCCTGCAGCATCGTGAACACCGGTTGATGCAGAGTCTTTATTACCATCGCTCATTGCTGTGTGCGAGTGTAAATTACCAAAATAATAATTATATGTTTGCGATGATACGTTAGTAACAATAAATAAAATAAACGAAAAAAGTAAAGAAGCTCTCATGTAATAAAGGTAAGAAATTTAAACCCGAAAAGATGGCAAGCAACTCGACATTTAACAGTTTCTTGATATCTTATTGCCTAAAACAGTTAAAGTTTTTATTTGTATCTTTATTTACTAAAAAATTCTTCATGAAAAAAATAGTTTTAATTACATTTATTTTTTTAGCAGACCTCGTTTTTGCACAATTTCCAAATGTATTAATAAGCACACTAAACGATCCTGAAGAAGTTTCTATTGCTATCAATCCTAAAAATACTAACCAGATAGTTGCTGGCTCCAACTTAAAAAACTCCTACAAAAGTAATGATGGAGGTGCGACCTGGAGTTACCAATCGCTTTCATGCACTGCTTATGATGTTTACGGCGACCCAGTATTAATATGGGATACAGCTAATGCCTGTTATTATATTCATTTATCAAATCCAAATTCTGCTATAACACCTGGCGGTACATGGGTTGATAGAATAGTGGTGCAAAAATCGGGTGATTTTGGACAAACATACACTACCTGTGTTGGTGTTGGGAAAAATGGTGCTAAGGTACAGGATAAAGCCTGGGCCGTTGTTAATCCATACAATAATGAAATGCACATGACATGGACCCAGTTTGATAATTATGGAAGTTCGGCGCCACTTGATAGTTCTATAATTTTATATTCAAAATCAAGCGATGGTGGAAATACTTTTTCAATTCCAAAACGCATTTCAAAATTTGCAGGTAATTGTATTGATGCCGATTCAACTGTTGAAGGCGCAGTGCCTGCCATTGGTCCATTAGGCGAAATTTATGTTGGCTGGGCCGGGCAATACGGATTAATGTTCCAGAAATCTACCGATGGCGGAACAACCTGGCTGCCTACAGAACAATTGGTAAATACTTTTATTGGTGGATGGGATTACACCATTAGCGGTTTGTACCGTTGTAACGGATTACCTTTTACATATTGCGACCTCAGTAATTCGCCTTATCAGGGAACGATTTATATGAACTGGAGTGATAAAGCTAACGGTGTAAATGACGGTGATGTTTGGATCACAAAATCAACCAATGGCGGAACCACCTGGAGTGCGCCTTTTAGAGTAAACGATGATGTGCCGGGTAAACAACAGTTTATGAGTGCAATGACCATTGACCAGGTAACAGGTTATATATACATACTTTTTTATGACAGAAGAAATTATGCTTCGGGGAATAATACAGATGTTTATATGGCTGTATCTACAGATGGCACAGCAAGTTTTACAAATTATAAAGTTAATGCCAATCCATTTACGCCTAATGCCGGTTATTTTTTTGGTGATTATATTGGCATCTCAGCGCACAATAATGTTGTAAGGCCAATTTGGATGCAAATGACAAACAGCGGGGCATTAAGTGTTTACACTGCTTTGGTGAGCCCCGTATTATTAGGCATTGAAAATAAGAAAGAAGATAATCTTGGTTCAATAAGATCTGTTCCAAATCCATTTAAAACAGAAACAACTGTTGAATTTATTTTAACCAAAGAAGCAAAATTAACCATTCAGTTAGTAGATAATGTTGGAAAAATAATTAAAGAATTGGTTACAACTAAAAATTGCGCAGCAGGAAAAAATAAAATTATAATTAACGCGCAGGAAAATAATTTGAAACCAGGAATTTATTATGTTGCTTTTTATAGTAACGAAAAAAGCAAATTCACAAAGATCGTGATGGAGTAAAAATCGTCGTTACGAACCAGACACAGATCACAGATACGCGCGAACGGGTTTCAACTTATTATAAATGGTTTAATTGAGGAGATTATACTTTAAAAGAAATAAATAATAAAGGAGAGATGATCTTAAACAAGAAAGAAAAATCAAAGCTATATCCAGTAGATACTTTGAAAAATAAGATTGTAAAATTTAAAAAAAGGAATGAAGCGTTTTGTAACTATATTGTTTTTTCTTCTTTCAATAAAAATTTTTAGTCAAACATTTGATTCTGTTTATTTCTTTAACAAGTGTGATTTAAATAGTGGTATTATCTTATTAGGAGAAACGCATACCTATAGTGATCTTTTAGGAAACAAAATTATTCCTTAATCACTTTAATTATTGAATTATTAGACTTCATAAAGTAAAGCCCTGCTTTTTGATCGATTCGAACCCATGTTTGTTCTTCCTATCATAAATATACGTTTTTTTGTTTTTTTCTGAATGCAAACCTTCGTTGTACCGTAGTGCGGTTTAAAAATAAACTGAATGTAAGATTGCTTCGCTATGGCTCGCAATGATGGCACTTCCCGACACCGCCCGAAGCGACAAATCACTTTTTATAAATAAGTGCAACGGCATACGCATTTACACCTTCTCCTTTGCCAACATAACCCAATTTCTCATTGGTAGTGGCTTTGATAGAAATTTCATTTGGAGTTACTTCGCAAATAGGGGCAATTACTTCCTGCATTTTTTTTATGTGAGGATTTATTTTTGGATCTTCTAAACTTAAAGTAGCATCGATGTTGCCAACGTAATAATTATTTTCTTTTAAAAGTTTTATCACTTCAGTCAATAATAATTTACTATCAGCCCCTTTATATTTTGGATCGGTATTTGGGAAATGAAAACCAATATCACGTAAATTTGCAGCGCCTAATAAAGCATCGCAAATAGCGTGCAATAAAACATCCGCGTCACTATGACCAACACAACCCTTATTAAATTCAAGCTTTACTCCACCCAACCATAACTCTCTTCCTTCACCTAAAGGATGTACATCATAACCAAAACCAACACGTATATTCATATTATTCATTTATTGTGCAACTTGTATAATGTGATTTTTGAGTACGCGTGGGCGTTTCTTCACAAGCTTCCTTTGCTTTTCTTTTGGTTCCTTTTACAGTTTCAACTACAACAACACTATTCGTATTTACACAAGTACAATCATATGATTTGTTACAAGCTATAAATAACAATGGAATTATCAGATATGAAGTTTTTTTTAACAATATTAATCTTATTGCTTTATATTACATTTAGTATCTGCGGTAGATAAACTTTGACAATACTTTTTTGCCTGGCTACGCGTACCTTCTGTTTCACCTGCAACATAAGTGGTATTTGTATTTTTGCATTCGCAGGTATAGTCCTTTCTACAAGAAGAAAATCCAAGAGCAAGAAAGATCAAAATAGATAGCGTTGTTTTCATATTATTTATTTTTTATGCTTTAATTGCTTCTACACCGGGCAAAGTACCTTGTTCAATATATTCTAATAAGGCGCCACCGCCAGTGCTAACATAACTTACTTTATCTGCCAGGTTATATTTATTAATAGCAGCAACACTATCACCACCGCCAATTAAAGTGTAAGCTCCATTTTTTGTAGCTTCCACAATATCAAAAGCTGCTTGCTTTGTTCCATTCTCAAAACTGCTCATTTCAAAAACACCCATTGGCCCATTCCATAAAATAGTTTTTGAATTTTTAATGATCTCACCAAATAGTTTTATGGTTTTAGAACCTATATCTAAACCCATCCATCCATCAGGTATTTCATTAATATTCATTTCTTTTTTATTGGCATCGTTGGCAAAATTATCAGCAACAATAGCATCAACGGGTATACATAAATTTACACCTTTTATTTTTGCTTTACTAATTAATTCTTTTGCAATATCTATGCGGTCATCTTCGCAAAGCGATTTTCCAATTTGGCCACCCATAGCTTTTACAAAGGTAAATGCCATACCACCGCCAATTAAAATATTATTGGCCTTGCTCATTAACTGTTCGATGATCAAAATTTTATCGCTCACTTTTGCGCCACCAACTATTGCTGTAAATGGTTTTTGTGTTTGGTTTAATACTTTATCAATACTTGCGACTTCGCCTGCCATTACAAAACCAAAACATTTTGAATCTGCTTTAAAATATTTTGCGATCACAGCTGTAGATGCATGCGCGCGGTGCGCAGTTCCAAAAGCATCGTTCACATAAATATCGCCGTGCCTGCTTAATTTTTCCGCAAAATTTTCGTCGCCTTTTTCTTCTTCCTTATAAAAACGTAAATTTTCAAGTAATAAAACTTCGCCGCTTTTTAGTGCAGCAGATTGTTCAAATGCTTTTTCACTAATACAATCATCTGCAAATAAAACAGGCGTTCCTAATTGTTTGCTTAATTCTGAAACAATGTGTTTTAAAGAATATTTATTAGTTGGCCCTTCTTTTGGTCTACCTAAATGGCTCATTAAAACAAGGCTTCCACCATCTTTTAAGATCTTTTTTAAAGTTGGAACGGCTGCGCGAATGCGGGTTGCATCTGTTACTTCAAACGCATCATTTAAGGGTACATTAAAATCAACGCGAACAACAGCGCGTTTGTTAGAGAAATTTATTGAGTCAACAGTTTTCATAAAGTAAATATAAATTTAAACTAATTTTTTTAAACCTTTTTCAAATGCATTTATTGTTTTGTCAAGATCTTGCGTTGTGTGCGCAGCACTCATAAAACCAACCTCGTAGCCACT